>NZ_JBYSZY010000026.1:0-84492 GCF_058787635.1 Variovorax sp. FW305-3-2-15-B-LB1
CCGGTGCGGGGGGTGTCACGGGCTTGCGCGGCTTCGCGACAGGCGTGGGCTTGGGTGCGGCTTCCGCCGGCTCGGCGACCGCTTCCGTGGGTGGCGCTTCGGCCACGGGCGGCGCGGGCTCGGTCGCGACGGGCGGTGCTTCGACCACCGGCGGCGTCGCGGCGGGCGCCGGCGCGGCGACAGGAGGCGGTGCCACGGCCGGCTCGGGCGCCTTGCTGCCGGTCCCGTAGCCCAGCCAGCCCGCGACGACCAGCAGCAGCGCGACCGCGAGCAACCCCAGCCACAACCCGATGCCGCGCGGGCGCAGCACCGGTTCGGGCGGCTTGATGCGCTTGACCTTGATCCGCGTCTTTGGCCGGTCGGCCCGCGGGGACGGAGGCAAAGACGATGCGGCCCCCCCGCGCCCCGATGCCACGATCACGGTTTTTTCATCCGCTGGCGGTGGAGGTGGTGGCGGCTCGGGCCTCCAGCCGTTGGACGCCGGCGACGATGCGCGCTTCGACTCGGCAGGATCGAACAGCGGCGCGGGAATGGTCGGGGCACGCAGCTGGGCCGGTGCGGTGGTGGCCCATTCGCGGTCGGCAGGACTGGGCGCCGGGGGCGGCACGCGGTCGGCGGCCGACAGCCGGCCACCGCAGTTCCTGCAGAAATTGGCACCCTCGCGGTTGTCCGCGTCACAGACCGGGCAGATCAAGGCCATGGCTCACCAGCAATTCTCGGGATCGGAAACGAAGACTTGTTCTTGTTGTTGTGCGGCGGCTGGCAGCGCGCGGCGAGCCGAAAGGCTCAGGTGACGGCCACCCGCTTGGAGCGGTGCGCCATGCGCTTGGCGATCACGGCGCCGAGCGCCATCGCGATGTCCAGCGCCATGTTGGGCTGGCGGTTCGACATCTCGGAGAACCGCACGGCGGTGAGGCGCCACACGCGTCCCGCGCCGGTGACCACCACGTTGGCCGCATGCGGCTCGCGCGAGAAAAACGAGCCTTCGCCCACCACCGAGCCCGGCGACAGCACGGCCAGGCGCATCTGTTCCTTGCTGCTGACGCGGTGCACGCTGATGGCGCCGCTTTCGACGAAGAACACCGAGCGGTCGTGCGTGCCCTGCGAGATCAGCACGTCGCCGATCGCGGTTTCGATGGGCTGCAGATAACCCGCGAGCGTGTCCCACTGCGCGACGCTCAAGGTCAGCGCGAACGCGTCGGCGCTCAGGTTCTCCGCGATGGCGCGGCTCAGGTTCTGGATGGACATGTTTTTCTCGACCCCCGCAAGTGATCCGAAGTATCCGCGAAGGCCCCGAGGTTCGGCTACAACTGTTTACGCTTTCACCAGCGAAGCGCACGCATGTGTCGCTATTTCCCGATACAGAAGCGCGAAAAGATGACCCCCAGCAGGTCGTCCGCGCCGAACTCGCCGGTGATCTCGTTGAGTGCGTTCTGCGCCAGCCGCAGCTCCTCCGCCAGCAGGTCGAGCAGCTGGGCCTGCGCCGCCAGGTGGGCCGCCGCCAGCGCGAGGTGCGTCTCGACGCGGGCCAGCGCCTGCACGTGGCGCGCGCGCGCCAGGTAGACGCCCTCGGGCACAGCCTGCCAGCCGGCCATCGCGAGCAGCTGGTCGCGCAGCGCCTCGATGCCCGCACCGGTCTTGGCCGACAGGGCGATGCCTTCGGACGGCGGCGAGGCCGAAACCGCTGCGTCCTGCTTGTTCCACACATCGAGCACCGGCACGCTCGCCGGCAGCTTGCGCCGCAGGCCGGCCAGGATCTCGGCGTCGGCGGCGGCGTAGTCAGGCTGGCCGGCGCGCGTCAGGTCGTGCAGGAACAGCACGGCGTCGGCGCTTTCGATCTGGCCCCAGGCGCGCGCCACGCCGATCTGCTCGACCTCGTCGGTGCTGTCGCGCAGGCCGGCGGTGTCGGCCACGTGCAGCGGCACGCCGTGGATCTGGATGGTCTGCGAGACCACGTCGCGCGTGGTGCCCGCGATGGCGCTCACGATGGCCAGCTCGGCGCCGGCCAGCGCGTTGAGCAGCGAACTCTTGCCGGCGTTGGGCTGGCCCGCGATCACCACCTTGATGCCTTCGCGCAGCAACGCGCCCTGTTTGGCGCGCTGTTGCACAGCGGCCAGCTGCGCCTGCAACCGTTGCAGCTGGCCGGTCGCGTCGGCTTTCTGGAGGAAGTCGATCTCTTCTTCAGGGAAGTCGAGCGTGGCCTCGACCAGCATGCGCAGGTGGATCAGCGCGTCGCGCAGCGTATGGATCTCGCGCGAGAACGCGCCCGACAGCGAACGCCCGGCGCTGCGCGCGGCCGCCTCGGTGCTCGCGTCGATCAGGTCGGCGATGGCCTCGGCCTGGGCCAGGTCGATCTTGCCGTTGAGAAAGGCGCGCTGGCTGAACTCGCCCGGCTCGGCCACGCGCAAGCCCGGCAGGCGCGGGCGGCCGGTGGCCGGATCGATTTCGGCCGCAGCTTCCAGGCAGCGCGACAGCAACAGCTGCAGCACGACCGGGCCGCCGTGCGCCTGCAGCTCGAGCACGTCTTCGCCGGTGTAGGAGTGCGGCGTCGGGAAATGGATCGCCAGGCCGTGGTCGACCGGCTCGCCCTGCGCATCGCGAAAGGGCAGGTAGGTGGCTTCGCGCGGCTTGAGGGCGCGGGCGCACAGCGCCTCGACCAGCGGCGCCAGCCGGGCGCCCGACACGCGAACGATGCCGACCGCCCCGCGCCCCGGGGCGGTGGCGATGGCGACGATGGGATCGGTGGTGCGGGCGAGGGTCATGACAGCGCGATTCTTTCAGCAAAAAGCAAAGGGCCGCGGATGCGGCCCTTTGCGGGTGGCGGAGGCCGGCTGGCTTACTTGCCGAGCACGCCCAGTCGCTTGTTGATGAACCACTGCTGCGCGATCGACAGCACGTTGTTCGTGATCCAGTACAGCACCAGGCCGGCCGGGAAGAAGATGAACATCACGCTGAACGCGAGCGGCATGATCCACATCAGCTTGGCCTGCATCGGATCGGGCGGCGTCGGGTTGAGCCAGGTCTGGAACAGCGAGGTGGCCGTCATCACGATCGGCAGGATGTACCAGGGATCGGGTGCCGACAGGTCGGTGATCCAGCCGATCCACGGGGCGTGGCGCATTTCAACCGACGACAGCAGCACCCAGTACAGCGCGATGAACACCGGGATCTGGATCACGATGGGGAAGCAGCCGCCCATCGGATTGACCTTCTCGGTCTTGTAGATCCGCATCATTTCCTGCTGCATTTCTTGCGGCTTGTCCTTCAGCCGCTCGCGCATTTCCATGATCTTGGGGTTGATGGCCTTCATCTTGGCCATGCTGGCGTAGGCCTTGGCGTTGAGCCAGTAGAAGGCCGCCTTCAGCAGCACCACCAGCGCCACGATCGCCCAGCCCCAGTTGCCCAGGATGCCGTGCAGCTGCGTGAGCAGCCAGTACAGCGGCTTGGAGATGATCGCGAAGATGCCGTAGTCCTTCACTAGGTCCAGGCCGGGGGCGATGGCTTCGAGCTTCTTTTCTTCTTCGGGGCCGGCGAACAGCGCGCTGTTCACGACCTGCGTGGCGCCCGGGGCGATCTTCGGCAGCGTGGCGACCATGGCCACGGTGAAGAGGTTGTCGCCCAGGTCCTTCACGCGGAATTCGCGGCGCAGCTGTTCGCTGGCCGGGTCGCCCTTGAGCAGCCAGGCCGACGCGAAGTAATGCTGCACCATCGCGATCCAGCCGTCGTTGGCCGGCGGCGGCGGCTCGACCTTGCCCTTGGCGATGTCCTTGAAGTCGAGCTTGTGGAACTTCTTCTCGTTGGTGTACGCGGCCGGGCCGGTAAAGGTGTTGGTGCCGAACATGGTGCCGGCGGCCACGGTGCCGTGGCGCAGCAGCTGCATGTACAGCTGCGCGTCGCGCGGCTGGTCGCTCACGTTGACCACTTCGTGGCGCACGCCGATGACGTAGTCGTCACGCTTGAACACGTAGGTCTTGATGTACTTCAGGCCGCCGACCGGGGCGCTTTCGAAGCTCACTTCGAGCGTGTTCTGGCCGTCGGCCATCGTGCGCGGACCGGCCTTGGGCGTCATGGCCGTCAGGTGGTTGGGGAAGGCGTCGCCGGCGACGGGGTTCAGCAGGCCGGTCTGCGCCACGTAACGCGTGGCGGGCGAGCCGTTCTCGAACAGCACGACGCGCTTGGTGCGGTCGGCTTCGTCGTACTTGAGCAGTTCGAGGTGGTTGACCGTGGCGCCTTCGCTGTCGATCGTCGCCTTGAACAGGTCGGAGGTCACCACGACCTGCTCGCGCGGCGTGGCCGGGGCCGCCTGCGTGGGCACGGCGCCCGCGGTGCCGCCGGCTGCGGCAGCCGCGGTCGGCACGCCGTTGTTGGCAGCGCTGCCCGTGGCCGGCGCCGTGGCGGCGGGCTTGGTCGACGGCAGGAAGGTCGGCTTGTTGCCGTTGAAGACCTGCCATTGGTCCCACAGCAGCACGAGCGAGAAACCAAAAATCACCCACAGGATCGTGCGGCGGATATCGTTCATGACGAAGACTTCTTGTCGGAGGAGAGAAGAGACGAAAACAGCGATCCTGACTTGTCAGTGCGACGCTGTGATTTCGGTGGAACCGGATCGTGGCCGCCCTGGCACCAGGGCTGGCAGCGCGCGATGCGGTGCAGCGTCAGGTAGCTGCCCTTGAGCGCGCCGTGCACTTCCAGCGCCTCGATCGAATACACCGAGCAGGTCGGCGTGAAGCGGCACGACTGCCCGAGCCAGGGGCTCAGCAGCAGGCGGTAGCCCTTCACGAGGCCGATCAGCAGGCGTTTCATGCGGAAGCAGGAGCGGGGGAGGCGGCAGCCGGTGCCGGCGGACGCCCGGCGCGCGCCAGCAATTGCTGGAGCTCGGCGCGCACGGCGGCCTTGAGCTTGTCCGAGGAGGCGCTCACGAACGCCTTGCGATCGAAACCGGCGCGCAGACGCACCACGTGCGCGGCACGCGGCAACACGACGCCGGGCGCGGCGCTCACGGCGTAGATCTGGCGCTTGATGGCGTTGCGCGTCACCGCGCGGCGTGCCCAGCGCTTGGGCACCATGGCGCCCAGCCAGACCTCATCGGACGGAAACAGCGAAGCGGCGCCCGATGGAGAAACATCGAGCGCACAGCGGTGCAATGCGAAATGGGCAGTGCGCGCCACGGTGGCACCTGCGAGGACGGCCTGGAATTGCGCGCGGGTCTTGAGCCGCTGCAAGGAAGCCGGGCCGCGGACGTCGCTGCTGGCGGGGCCAGGCGCAGAGGCTGCAGGAGCCTGCGCGGACGTGTCGGCGGCTGACAACGGCAGGTGGGGTGCCGTCAGACGGCCAGGCGCTTGCGGCCCTTGGCGCGGCGTGCGTTGATCACGGCGCGGCCGCCACGGGTCTTCATGCGGACCAGAAAGCCGTGGGTACGGGCGCGGCGGACTTTGGATGCTTGGTAAGTGCGTTTCATGATGGTTTCCTGATTCCCTGTTTGCGCCGGTTTCCGCATGAAGGCATGCAAAAACCCGGCGAGCGCTGGGGGAGCGAGTTTCGGATGGCCCCCGAAAGACGCTGTGAAGGCTTTTCAGGGAAACCCGCAATTATCGCAAACATTGGCCGCCGGAACAATCTTCGACTAGATTTGCGGGCCTTTCCATGTGCAGCGCAGCATGTGGATAAGGTTTTGACAAGTTAGAATGCCCAGCGCCTTCCAGCAGAGAATATCCACAATACCTATACAAGAAATGCCCGAGGGTTCCATCACTTTTTCAAGCGCCCATGTCGACTGACGGCATCGGCGAAAGCCTGTGGCAGGCCTGCGTCGACCAGCTCGCGCAGGAGCTGTCCGAGCAGCAGTTCAACACCTGGATCAAGCCCCTCACCGCGCAGGTCGCCGACGACCTTTCGCGCATGACGGTGTTCGTCGCCAACCGCTTCAAGCTCGACTGGATCCGTGCCCAGTACGCGGGCAAGATCGCGGCCATGGCCGAGAAGATGTACGGCCAGCCGGTCACCATCGAGTTAGCGCTCGCTCCGCGAGAAACCCCCGTCCGCGTTGCGCCCATGGCCATCATGGCCGAAACGGATGTGCCGCGCGACGTGGCCGGCCCGGGCGAGGAACCGGCGGCCGCCGGCTTCAAGAACCGGCTCAATTCGGGGCTCACTTTCGACACCCTGGTCGAGGGCACGGCCAACCGCATGGCGCGCGCCGCGGCCATGCACGTGGCCGGCATGCCGGGCCACCTGTACAACCCGCTTTTCATCTACGGCGGCGTCGGCCTGGGCAAGACCCACCTGATGCACGCTGTGGGTAACCGGCTGCTGGCCGACCGGCCCGACTCCAAAGTTCTCTACATCCACGCCGAGCAGTTCGTGTCGGATGTGGTCAAGGCCTATCAGCGCAAGACTTTCGATGAGTTCAAGGAACGCTACCACTCGCTCGATCTGCTGCTGATCGACGACGTGCAGTTCTTCGCCAACAAGGACCGCACGCAGGAAGAGTTCTTCAACGCCTTCGAGGCCCTGCTGGCCAAGAAGTCGCACATCGTGATGACCAGCGACACCTACCCCAAGGGGCTGGCCGACATCCACGAGCGGCTGGTGTCGCGCTTCGATTCGGGCCTCACGGTGGCGATCGAGCCGCCCGAGCTCGAGATGCGCGTGGCCATTCTGATCAACAAGGCCCGCGTGGAAGGCACCGAAATGCCCGAGGAAGTCGCCTTCTTCGTGGCCAAGAACGTGCGCTCCAACGTGCGCGAGCTCGAAGGCGCCCTGCGCAAGATCCTGGCGTACTCGCGTTTCAACCAGAAGGAGATCTCGATCGCCCTGGCGCGCGAGGCGCTGCGCGACCTGCTGTCGATCCAGAATCGGCAGATCTCGGTCGAAAATATCCAGAAGACGGTGGCCGACTACTACAAGATCAAGGTCGCCGACATGTACAGCAAGAAACGCCCGGCCAGCATTGCGCGGCCGCGGCAGATCGCGATGTACCTGGCCAAGGAGCTCACGCAGAAGAGCCTGCCGGAAATCGGCGAGCTGTTCGGCGGTCGCGACCACACGACGGTGCTCCACGCAGTGCGAAAGATTTCGGGCGAGCGCCAGCAGCTCACCGAACTCAACCAGCAGCTGCACGTCCTCGAACAGACCCTCAAAGGCTGAAGCCGAATGTCATCAAGAACGCCCCTCGCGACAGCGGAGAATGGCGTCCTGAAAGCTGATTCAAAGAGATAAGAGAAGAGGAAGAAGACATGATCGTTTTGAAGGCAACCCAAGACAAAGTTCTTGCCGCGCTGCAGTCGGTGGCCGGCATCGTGGAGCGGCGCCATACCCTGCCGATCCTGGCCAATGTGCTGATCCGCAAGACCGGCGGCCAGCTGCAGCTGACCACCAGCGACCTCGAGATCCAGATCCGCACCACCGCCGAGCTCGGCGGCGACGAAGGCAACTTCACGACCACCATCGGTGCACGCAAGCTGATCGACATCCTGCGCACCATGCCGGCCGACCAGACCGTGAGCCTCGAATCGAGCGCCAGCAAGCTCGTGCTCAAGGGCGGCAAGAGCCGCTTCACGCTGCAGTCGCTGCCCGCCGAAGACTTCCCGCTGGTGCAGGAAGCGGCCAATTTCGGCCCCGTGTTCAGCGTGCCGCAAAAGACGCTGAAAGACCTGCTCTCGCAGGTCTCGTTCGCGATGGCCGTGCACGACATCCGCTACTACCTGAACGGCATCCTGTTCGTGGCCGAAGGCAAGCAGCTGAGCCTGGTGGCCACCGACGGCCACCGCCTGGCGTTCTCCTCGGCCATGCTCGACGTCGAAGTGCCCCGCCAGGAAGTGATCCTGCCGCGCAAGACCGTGCTCGAAATGCAGCGCCTCCTGTCGGACGCCGAAGGCGCCATCGAGATGCAATTCGCGAACAACCAGGCCAAGTTCAGCTTCGGCGGCATGGAGTTCGTCACCAAGCTGGTCGAGGGCAAGTTCCCCGACTACAACCGCGTGATTCCCAAGAATCACAAGAACACCGTCACGCTGGGCCGCGCGCCGCTCCTGGCCAGCCTGCAGCGCACCGCCATCCTGACCAGCGAGAAGTTCAAGGGCGTGCGCCTGAACATCGAGCCGGGCACGCTGCGCATCGCGTCGAACAACGCCGAGCAGGAAGAAGCCCAGGACGAGCTCGACATCGACTACGGCGGCGACAGCATCGAGATCGGCTTCAACGTCACCTACCTGATCGACGCGCTGTCGAACATGGACCAGGACATGGTCAAGCTGGATCTGGCCGACTCCAACAGCTCGGCCTTGTTAACCATCCCCGAGAACGCATCTTTCAAGTACGTCGTGATGCCGATGCGCATCTAGACCCTGGAAAACACAGCGCCTTGCGCACACGACCCGCGGCCCCCCGCGGGTTTGCGCTTTCAAGAGGCGGCGAATTGAGCTTTTGAGAGCCCGAAAAATCACGGGAAACCCGTGAGAGACAGAGGAATATCCGAATGAGTGCAGAAGAGAACAAGCCCGACGTGCCGCACACCGAGCCGGTCTATACCCCCGAAATCCAGATCGTGGCGCCCGAAGGCGTCCCCGCCGACTCCAGCTACGGCGAAGGTGCGATCACGATCCTCGAAGGTCTGGAAGCCGTGCGCAAGCGCCCGGGCATGTACATCGGCGACACCTCCGACGGCACGGGCCTGCACCACCTGGTGTTCGAAGTGGTGGACAACTCCATCGACGAAGCGCTCGCGGGCCATTGCGACGACATCGTCGTGACCATCCACTCCGACAACTCGATCTCCGTCACCGACAACGGCCGCGGCATCCCGACCGGCGTGAAGATGGACGACAAGCACGAGCCCAAGCGCTCGGCCGCTGAAATCGCGCTCACCGAACTGCACGCCGGCGGCAAGTTCAACCAGAACAGCTACAAGGTCTCGGGCGGCCTGCACGGCGTGGGCGTCTCGTGCGTGAACGCGCTGAGCGTGAAGCTGCGCCTCATCGTGCGCCGCGAAGGCAAGATCCACGAGCTCGAATTCAGCCGCGGCTTCGTGCAGAACCGCCTGCTCGAAACCGTGAACGGTTTCGAGGTCTCGCCCATGAAGGTCATCGGCGACACCGACAAGCGCGGCACCGAAGTGCACTTCCTGCCCGACACGGAAATCTTCAAGGAAAACAACGATTTCCACTACGAAATCCTGAGCAAGCGCCTGCGCGAGCTGAGCTTCCTGAACAACGGCGTGCGCATCCGCCTGCTCGACGAGCGCACCGGCAAGGAAGACGATTTCTCCGGCGCCGGCGGCGTGCGCGGCTTCGTGGAATTCATCAACAAGGGCAAGACCGTCCTGCACCCGAACTCGTTCTACGCGGCGGGCGAGAAGCCGGCCGACACCTACGGCGGCATCCCTGGCACGCACATCGGCGTCGAAGTGGCGATGCAGTGGAACAGCGGCTACAACGAGCAGGTCCTCTGCTTCACCAACAACATCCCCCAGCGTGACGGCGGCACCCACCTCACGGGGCTGCGCGCCGCGATGACCCGCGTCATCAACAAGTACATCGAAGAAAACGAGTTCGCGAAAAAGGCGAAGGTCGAAGTCACTGGCGACGACATGCGCGAAGGCCTGTGCTGCGTGCTGAGCGTGAAGGTGCCCGAGCCCAAGTTCTCGAGCCAGACCAAGGACAAGCTGGTGTCCAGCGAAGTGCGCGCGCCGGTGGAAGACATCGTCGGGCGCCTGCTCACCGACTACCTGCAGGAGCGCCCGAACGACGCCAAGATCATCTGCGGCAAGATCGTCGAGGCCGCCCGCGCCCGCGAAGCCGCCCGCAAGGCCCGCGAAATGACGCGCCGCAAGGGCGTGCTGGACGGCATGGGCCTGCCCGGCAAGCTGGCCGACTGCCAGGAAAAGGACCCCGCCCTGTGCGAGGTCTACCTGGTGGAGGGTGACTCCGCCGGCGGCTCCGCCAAGCAGGGCCGCGACCGGAAGTTCCAGGCCATCCTGCCGCTGCGCGGCAAGATCCTGAACGTCGAGAAAGCGCGTTACGAGAAGCTGCTCACCAGCAACGAAATTCTCACGATGATCACCGCGCTCGGTACCGGCATCGGCCGTGCCGGCGCGACCACGGCGGGCGGCGGCGCGGACGACTTCAACGTCGCCAAGCTGCGTTACCACCGCATCATCATCATGACCGACGCCGACGTGGACGGCGCCCACATCCGCACGCTGTTGCTCACCTTCTTCTACCGGCAGATGCCCGAGCTGGTCGAGCGCGGCCACATCTACATCGCGCAGCCGCCGCTGTACAAGGTGAAGGTCGGCAAGGAAGAGCAGTACCTGAAGGACGGCCCCGCGCTCGACGCCTTCCTGCTCAAGGTCGCACTGAAGGACGCGAGCATCGAGACCGGCGGCGCCGCCTCGACCACGCTGTCGGGCGACACCCTGGCCGAGCTGGCGCGCAAGCACCAGGTGGCCGAGGCCGTGATTGCGCGCCTGCGCAACTTCATGGACGCCGAAGCCCTGCGCGCCATCGCCGACGGCGTGGCGCTCGACCTCGACACGCCGGCCGCCGCCGAGGCCTCGGCCGTGGCGCTGCAGGCCAAGCTGCGCGAGCTCAACACGACCGGCGTGCCGGCCGAGGTGAGCAGCGAGTTCGACGCCCGCACCGACAAGCCGCTGCTGCGCATCAGCCGCCGCCACCACGGCAACATCAAGTCCAGCGTGATCTCGCAGGACTTCGTGCACGGCGCCGACTACGACGCGCTGGCGCAGGCCGCCAACACCTTCCGCGGCCTGCTGAGCGCCGAAGGCGCGCTGGTCAAGCGCGGCGAGGGCGAACGCGGCAAGGAAGAAAAGGTCGACGACTTCCGCCAGGCCATGAAGTGGCTGATCGGTGAAGCCGAACGCGCCACCTCGCGCCAGCGCTACAAGGGCCTGGGCGAGATGAACCCCGAGCAGCTGTGGGAAACCACCATGGACCCGACCGTGCGCCGCCTGCTGCGCGTGCAGATCGACGACGCGATCGAGGCCGACCGCGTGTTCACGATGCTGATGGGCGACGAGGTGGAACCGCGCCGCGAGTTCATCGAGCAGAACGCGCTGCGCGCGGCGAACATCGACGTCTGATCGTCGAGCTTGCCACTGGGCACGTTGAACATCGCATGGGCCAGCAGGTAGGTGGCGTCGTAGGCCTGCGCGGCGGCCATCGGGACCGGGATGCGCTTGGTGTTGAATTTGCGCGCGTAATTGGAAAGAAACGACGAGCGGCGTTCGTTGCTCGGCTCGGCGATGAAGCTCTGCGCCATCAGCGCGCCTTCGGAAGCCTCCCGCGCGCCCTCGATGAAGGACGGGAAGGACAGCGTCCAGGCCCCGACCTGCGGCACCTTCCAGTTCAAGGCCTGCCGGCTGCGCGCGATGACGGCGTTCTCGGGGCCCACGGTGTAGCTGAAGATGACGTCCGCGCCGGCCGCCTTGGCCTCCGACAGCTCCTTCGTCAGGTCTTTCACGCCGAGCGGAAATTTCCCCACGTAGACGGGCTTGAGGTGCTTGGCCGCCAGCGCCTTCTCGACATCCTTGGCGCCCGCCTCGCCGTAGCCGGTGCTGTCGTGCAACACGGCGACCCGTTTCCAGCCGCGCGCCAGCAGGTCGTCGACCACGAAGGGGGCCTGGATGCTGTCCTTGGGCGAGGTGCGAAATACATAGCTTGTGGCCGGCGGATAGGTCGAAGTCAATGGCGAGCCGGTGGCGCAGGGCACGATCAGCGGCAATTTCGCGTCATTGAAAACGGCCAATGAATTCATCGCCACACCGGTATTGCAGAAGCCGATGGTCGCGACCACTTTTTCATTGACGAGGGCCTGGGATTGCGAACGGCCGGTGTCCGGATTGGCCTGGTCGTCCTTGATCACCAGTTCGAGCGAGCGGCCCAGATACCCGCCCACGGCATTGATTTCGTCGACGGCCATCTTCACGCCGTTGAGCATGGGCACGCCGAAGTCGGCCGACGGCCCGGTGAAAGGGCCGATGACGCCGATGCGGATCGGCACCGGCTGCTCTGCGCTTGCCTGGGCGGCCAGTCCCAAAGCCATCAGCAAAAAAACGAATCGGCGATTTGAATGAAGCATTTGGTTTGCGCGCTTTGAAAGGAAGCGCCGAGCCTAATTTCTTTGCGCGCCCGCCAATAGCTAGGGAATGCCCAGTCAATTGCGCACCAATTCCGTCTTTTGTTGCCAATTCAGCACAGGCCGCGGGGCCGGCGACGGACCAGAAATCGCTCGCTCGCGGCGCGTCCGCGAGCCCCATCTCAGGGTTTCCGATGAAAGACTCCCGAAAAGCGGGACTGGCGCCCGTCACACGGGCGTCACCAGCTATGAAAACAATAGCATTCACCTGCGCAACGCAGAAGCTTCCTCGTAAACGCTATATCTAGCCCGACTCTTGCTAAGCAAAATTCCTGACGGATTTCCTGTCACGCAAGATCGAGGACACACAGAGCAATGAACCCCAAGCGTTTCCAACAGCCCGTGGCTGCACTGGTTCTGGGCGCCGCATCGGTCGCCGCGGCCTTCCTCGTGGCCGTGTCGCCGGCCCATGCGTTCTCGAACCCGCCGATCCAGGTCGCGCAGGGCATCGAATACATGTGCGGCGGTGCCGCCAAGGGCGAAGCCGCCTTCATGGAAATGGTGGCGCCGCGCTGGGCCGCCGCCATCGACTTGCGCGTGAACGACGGCAAGGGCGCGCAGCAGGCCGGCTTCCCGGCCAAGGCCTCGATCCAGGTGCGCCAGAAGTACACAGGCCAGACGGTGATGCAAGTGCAGACCCAGGCGCCTTACATGCTCGCGCGGCTCGAACCGGGCGCCTATGACGTCGACGTGACGCTGGGCGGGCTCACGCTCACGCAGCAACTGGTCGTGATCGCCGGCATTCCGGCGCGCGCCTCCTTCGTCTGGCCGTCGAACTTCGACATGGCCTCGGTCGCGCCACCGCTGCCCCAGGCGCTGGCACAAACCGCCGCGCGCTGACCCGACGCGGGCCGCTGCGGCCCGCGCGCAGTTAAGTCTTCCTTAAGTCGTGCCCGGCACAGTGCCTTCCTGCGTGGCGTGTCGCCACCACCGCCCGGAAAGGAAGGCTCCGATGTCTCTCACCACCAATCCCCTGTTTCTGTTCTCGCACGCCCGGCCCGTGGCCGCGGCGGCCGGTGCCGCCTTGCTGGTGCTGCTCGGCGGCGCGCTCTCGGCGCAGCCGGCCCAGGCCGCGATGAACCCGCCGATCCACATGGCGCACGGCGTCGAGTACATGAGCGGCGGCATCGGCCAGGACGAGGCGCAGCTGATGGAAACCGTGTCGCCGCGCTGGCCCGCGAGCTTCGAATTCGCGATCAAGGACGGCCGCCGCGCTGATTTCGCGGCCGGCGTGCATGTGACGGTGCGCGACAGCCACGGCACCGCGTTGCTCGACAACGTGGTCTCGGGCGGCCCGTTCATGGTGGCGCGGCTCGAGCCGGGTCGCTATGAAGTGGAGGCTCGCATCGGCGGCCAGACGCTGAAGCAAACGCTGCTGGTGTCGCCCGGTGCGCCGGCCAAGGCGCTCTTCGAATGGCCGGCGGGCACCGACATGGCGTCGGCCGGCACGCGCGCGGTGCGGTAAGCACGGCGCCGCCGCGCCGCAGCCGACACCGAAACGTCACGCCCGAGGCGCCATAACGCCCGCTATCCGGTTGCCCTGCGCTATAGAAAAAATAGCGACCCAGGCAGCTTTCGACGCCTTGAATGCGCGGCATGCGCCTTGCAGATGACGTGTCCCGGGCAATGCCCGCGTCCCCCCAGTCCTCATGCCGATCCGTCCCCTGAGCGTCCTGACCGCGCTGCTGCACGTCTACATCGCGCTGCGCCTGCTGCCTGCGCTGGCGTCGCTCACGCCTGCGTGGCCGTTGGCGCTCGTGCTGCTGGCGGTGTCGGCGGTCACGATGCCGCTGCCCTTCGTGTCGCGCAGCCACCGCGCCGACCGCAAGGCAAAGCCGGCCGGCGAGACGCTGCACTGGATCGGCCTGATCAGCATGGGCTGGTTCTCCTCGCTGTTCGTGCTCACGCTGGTGCGCGACCTCGGCCTGCTGCTGGCCTGGCTGGCGAGCGCGCTCGGCGGCCTGCAGGTGCCCTGGGACAAGGTCGGGCCCTGGAGCGCGCTGGCGGTGCTGGCGCTGGCCACGGGCGTGTCGCTGGTCGGCTTCGTCAACGCGCGCCGCACGGCCGGCGTGAAGCAGGTCGACGTGCCCATTCGCGGCCTGCCGGCGGCGCTGGCCGGCTTCACGATCGCCCAGCTCAGCGACATCCACGTGGGCCCGACGATCCGCAACGGCTACATCCAGCGCATCGTCGACGCGGTGAACCGGCTCGGCGCCGACGCCATCGCGATCACCGGCGACCTGGTCGACGGCAGCGTGCCCGAGCTGCGCGAGCACATCGCGCCGCTGGCGGGCCTGCGCGCACGCCACGGCACTTTCGTGGTCACGGGCAACCACGAGTACTACGCGGGCGCGCACGCCTGGATCGACGAGCTGCGCCGCCTCGGCCTGAAGGTGCTGCTGAACGAGCACGTGGTGCTGCAGACGCGCAACGTGCGCGGCGCGCAGACCGATGAAGAGCTGTTCGAAAGCGCCCTGGTGCTGGCCGGCGTGACCGACTTCACCGCCGGCCACTTCGACGCCGCGCACGCGAGCGACCCGCACCTGGCGTTGTACGACGCGCCGCCGCTGGTGCACACGCGCGTGCTGCTGGCGCACCAGCCGCGCAGCGCGCCGGTGGCGGCCGCGGCCGGCTACCAGCTGCAGCTGTCGGGCCACACGCACGGCGGCCAGTTCTTTCCGTGGAACCTGTTCGTGCCGATGCAGCAGCCGTTCACGGCCGGCCTGCACAAGCTGCACGACATGTGGATCTACGTGAGCCGGGGCACCGGCTACTGGGGGCCGCCGAAGCGTTTCGGCGCGCCGTCGGAAATCACGCTGGTGACGCTGGTCCCGGCGCAACCCTGAAACGCAGCGGCGTCAGGCCTGCAGTTCGGCCAGCAGTCGCCGCGCGTTCGACGTGGCGGCCGCGTGGATCGGCTTCAGGCCTTCGCGCGCAATGCGCACCGCCACACCCGTGAGCTGACCCGCCGTGCTGGCACCGCGCGCCGTGG
This sequence comes from Variovorax sp. FW305-3-2-15-B-LB1, assembly GCF_058787635.1. Lineage (NCBI taxonomy): Bacteria > Pseudomonadati > Pseudomonadota > Betaproteobacteria > Burkholderiales > Comamonadaceae > Variovorax > Variovorax sp. FW305-3-2-15-B-LB1. The sequence continues at coordinate 15,146 of NZ_JBYSZY010000026.1, forward strand.
CCTGCACGAGCGCATCGCCGTGCGTGGCCGCCTGCGCCGGCGTGAAGCTGCCGGCCAGCGAGAAGAGCGCCGTGGCGCCCTGCAGCCATTGCTGCCATGCGCGCTGGGCCAGCGAGGCCTGGCTGCTGTGCCACTGCCTGGCCATCGCCAAGCCTGATTCGCTGGCTGCCGCGAGCTTTTCGTGGCCCATCAACTGGAACTCCGCGAGGTCGGCGGCGCTGGGCGTGAGCCCGGCTTTGGCGATGCGCTCGGTGCGCATGCGGATCACCGTGCCGGACGACAGCAGGGTCTCGTGGGTCTTGAGGGCCAGGTCGACCCATTGCATCAGCGGGCTGGCCACGCGGGCGGTGGTACTGAAGGACGACATGGGAAGAGGGCACGTAGGGGAACAGAGGGCCACTATAGGCCTGCAAAGTGAAAATTGTTGCAGTGCAACAATTCCTGACCGTCATTTCACCGATCGATTGCTTTCTGCGGGCAATATTTAACGTTTGTTGTGGTTGTTGCCGGCATCCGCGCGCAAGCGACGTGCACGCGCCTCGGTGACGAGGTAGGCGACGAGCGCCACGGCCAGCGGCAGCAGGTAGTACAGCGCGCGGTAGGCCAGCAGGGCTCCCAGCAGCCGGGTGCTGGGCACCTCGTGCGCCAGCAGCGCGACGAACACCGCCTCCAGCACGCCGAGCCCCGCCGGCACGTGCGTGACCACGCCCGCCACGGCGGCGACCAGCAGCACCGCGAGCACCTGCGGATACCCGACCTCGCCCTGCAGCAGCACCCAGATCACGCCGCCGATGAGCGACCAGTTGACGCACGACATCGCCAACTGCAGCAAGGCCATCGGCAAGCTCGGCGTGCGCAGCGCATGGCCGCGCACGCGCCAGACGTGGCCATCGGAGAACGCGCACAGCGCCAGGTAGGCCAGCGACACCATGAGCAGCACCGCGCCGAGCATGCGCAGGCCACCGCCGTCGATCTTCCAGTCGGGCGGCAGCGCCATCGGCCAGAAGCAGAACGCGGCGCCGGCCACCACGAGGTAGCCGAGCCAGTTGGTCAGCATGCTGAAGCCCAGCACGCGCGTGATGGTCTCGTTGCCCAGCCCCAGGCGCGAGTACAGCCGGTAGCGGAACGCCACGCCGCCCACCAGCGAACCGAAGTTGAGGTTGAAGGCGTAGCTGATGAAGGTCACGCCGATGACGGTGCCCGCGCCGAGCCGGTGCTTCGTGAGGTGGCGCCCCAGCAGGTCGTAGGTGCTGTAGAGCCCGAAGCTGGCGGCGGCCAGCGCGCCGGCCGCGAGCAGCGTGGCGCCCGGCAATGCGCGCAGTGCGGCGAACACCTCGGCCCAGTCGATGGTGCGTGCCTGCTTCAGCAACAGCCAGGCGATGGCGCCGAAGAAGGCCCAGATCGCCACGCGCCGCGCCCACGGCCACCAGGGCCGGTGCGTGAGGGCGAGGGATGCGCTCATGCCGTCTCCGTGCGCGCCGTGCCCTCGTCGCCGCGCTTCTTCTGCTGCGCCATGAGATCGGTCGCCTCGGCCGGCGTCAGGCGCGGTGCGTGGCGCGGCAGGCGGTTGAGCCACGACGGGTACCAGCGCAAGAAGTGGAAGACGAAGAAGCTGCGCACCAGCCGCCAGCCGCTCCATTCGCTGGCCAGGTCGTGCGTGCCGATCTGCTTGCAGCTGTGCTGCATGAGATGGTCCATGCGCTCCCACAGCACCTTGTTGAACGCGGTGTCGCGCACGACCACGTTGGCCTCCAGGTTCAGCGACAGGCTCAGCGGATCGAGGTTGCTCGAGCCCACCGTGCTCCAGCGGTCGTCCATGAGCGCGACCTTGCCGTGCAGCGGACGGTCGCAGTACTCGTAGATGCGCACGCCCGCGTGCAGCAGGTGGTGGTACAGCATGCCGGCTGCCGTCTTCACGATCGGCATGTCGGGCTCGCCCTGCAGGATGAGGCGCACATCGACGCCCCGGCGCGCCGCGCGCCGCAGCTCCTTGATGAGCCGGTAGCCCGGAAAGAAATACGCGTTGGCGATCACGATGCGCTCGCGCGCGGCGCGGATCGCGGCGCGGTAGTGGCGCTCGATGTCGTTGGTGTGGCGGCGGTTGTCGCGCGTGACGAAGATCGCGTCGGCCTCGCCCGCCGCGGCCTGCAGCTGCGACGCGGGCGGTGCCTGCTTCAGCCTTCGCCGGAACCAGCCCACGCCCTTGCCGCCGACTGCAATCGCGCGCAGCACGAACTGATGGATCTCGGCCACGATCGGCCCGGCCAGCTCGACCGCGTAGTCCTGCTTGGCCTTGGGACCGAAGTCGAGCAGGTGGTCCTCGGAGTAGTTGATGCCGCCCACGAAGGCGCGTTCGCCGTCGACCACCACGATCTTGCGGTGCATGCGGCGGAACACGTTGAGCCGCTGGCCCAGGAAGCGCTGGCCCGGGTCGAACACGCGCACCTTGACGCCGGCCGTGGCCAGGCTTTCGAGGTACGCGTGCGAGAGGTCGGGCGAGCCGAAGCCGTCGATCATCAGGTCGACCTTCACGCCGCGCTGCGCCGCCGCGCGCATGGCCGCGTGCAGCGCCAGGCCCACCTTGTCCTCGAACAGGATGAAGGTCTCGATGATCACTTCGCGCCGCGCCGCGCCGATGGCCTCGAACACGCGCGGAAAGAATTCCTCGCCGTTCTCCAGCAGGTCGATGCGGTTGCCGCCGGTCCAGTGGCCGGCACGCTCGGGGGTGTCGCGCATGGGGGCCTCGCTGCTCACAGGTCGATGTCCGCCACCAGCGGGGCATGGTCCGACAGATGCGACCACGGCCGGCGCGGCAGCACCACGGGCGCGTGCGCGCCCGCGTTGCGCACGTAGATGCGGTCCAGCGGCAGCAGCGGCAGGCGCGCCGGAAAGGTGCGCGCGGCGCGGCCGTGGGCATGCACGAACACCTCGCGCAGCGACGCGCCTTCGGCCAGCACGTCGTGCGCGCGGGCACGCCAGTCGTTGAAGTCGCCCGCCACGATCAGCGGCGCGTCGGCCGGCACCTCGTCGCGCACGATGTGGCACAGCAGCTCCAGCTGCTGCTGGCGGTGCGCCTCGGCCAGCCCCAGGTGCGCGCAGATCGCATGCACGTCGACCGTGCGCCCGGGCAGGCGCAGCACGCAGTGCAGCAGGCCGCGCTTCTCGGGGCCGCTCACCGACACGTCGTGGTTGCGGAAATGCACGATCGGAAACTTCGACAACACGGCGTTGCCGTGGTGCCCCTTCGGATACACCGCGTTGCGCCCGTAGGCGAACTGCGGCCACATGGTGTCGGCCAGGAATTCGTAGTGCGGCGCCTCCGGCCAGTTGTTCACGGTGCGCGAATGGCGCGCGTGCGTGCCCATCACCTCCTGCAGGAACACCACGTCGGCGCCCACCGTGCGCACCGCGTCGCGCAGCTCCGGAAGGATGAAGCGGCGGTTCAGCGCCGTGAAGCCCTTGTGGGTGTTCACGGTCATGACCTTGAGCGAGGCCGGTGCGGCGGCGACAGCGGCCTCGGGCAGCGGGGAAGTGATGGGGGAGGACATCGGTGTTCCCGTTGTACGTGGCCGCGCCCGCGCCGACTGTAGGAACGCGCCACCTTCTTCGCGTGCCTTTCACGCAAGGGCGGCGGGCTCCTACAGGCAGGCCTGCCGCACCCCCACACAGCGCCCGAAACGAGGCTCCTACGGTGGTTTCAAAGCCGATGCCAACGCGCTCGCGCTTTGTGCCTTTTTCCATCTGCAAAGGAGCTTTCCATGATGACCACCCTGCAACGCCTGACGATCCCCACCGCGCTGCTCGCCGCCCTGCTGGGCGCGGGCGTCGCCCAGGCCCAGAAACCGACGCCCGTCGAACCGATGGCGGGCGACAGCTCGATGCCCGTCTCGCGCGAAGCCGTGAAGGCCGAGGCCCGCGCGCAGAACCGCAACAACGCCAACAGCGTGGTACCCAAGGGCGAAGCCAGCACCACCGTGAACCACCAGCCCAACGCGATGCCGTCGCCCACCGGCGAGCGCTCGCGCGCCGAGGTGCGCGCCGAGACGCAGCACGTGAAGCCGCGCTTCGGCCAGCCGGGCGAGCGCCCGGCGGTGCCGACCAACCCGACCGAGAAGACGGGTACGCCGCAGTAACACCGCGCGCCCACGAAAAAGCCCGCGATGCTTTGCGCATCGCGGGCTTTTTTCTGCCCTTTCCTGGAGGCCGGCTCCCTTCAGCCGACCGCCTGGTCAGCCTCAGCTCTTGGCAGGCGCTGCACCGTGGTGGCCTTCATGCCCACCGCGATGGAAGCGATGGCCGTGGCCTGCGAACTTCGCGGTCTCGGCGTCGAAGGTCTTCTGCTGCTCGGGCGTCAGCGCGGCGTAGAAGGTCTTGGTCGCTTCGGCGCGCTTGGCGAACCGGGCGCTGCGCTCGGCCTGGCGGGCCTGCATGTGCTCCAGGCGCTGGGGCGTGGTCAGCTTGGCGAACTCGGCGCGGTCCATGCGCTGCGGGCGGGCGGCACCGGCCGGCGGCTGGCTGGCCTCGGTGAAGCTGCTCCACGCGCCTTCCTGGGCGCTGGTGAGCTTGAGCTTGTCCTTCAGCGCGGCCAGGCGCTTGGCACGGTGCTCCTTCATGCGCTCCATGCGCTGGGCCGGGTCCATGCGCTTGTGCTGCGCCTTGGGTGCGGCGGTGGCATCGGCGGGGGCCGTGGCGGCCGTGGGTGCGGCGGTCGACGGCGTGGTGGCGGCCGGCGCCTGAGCGAAGGCACCCGAAGAGGCGAGGGCGGCCGAACCCAGCAGGCTGGCCCAGACGATGCGTTGGCGAAGAGAGATCATGAGAGTCGCTTCCTTTCGAAGAAGTCCGCCACCAAAGGGCAGCGGGTGAGACGAAGTGTGGAGCGCCTCTGTAACGCGTCCGTGAGCCGAACGTGAGCGTGCGTAAAGAAGCATGAACCGCAGCGCGGTCCTGCGGCCTGCAGCGTGACTTATTTGGGCCGGGGCGCCTTCAAGCCGCGGTCGGGCACCTGCAGCTTGCCGGCGCGCAGCGCGGCCACCGCGAGCACCACGGCGCGCGCGACGTTGCGCACCTCTTCCTGCACATCGGCATCGGCGTCCAGCGCCTCGTGGCTGGTGGCGTAGGGCGCGTAGTAGCCGATGTAGCGGTCCAGCCGCGCCTGGGCGCCGGCGTCGACCAGGCCCATCCAGTCGAGCCAGTCCGTGAGGTTGCGGCGCAGGCCCTCGGGGCCGGCCACGTCGCCGTGCACCACCACGCCGTAGACGCGGCCTTCCAGGTGCTTGGGATAGCCCCAGCCTTCGAGCTCCAGGGCCTTGGCCTCGTCGGGCTTCTTGCCGTGCGTGCTGGTGGGGTCGGGGTTGCCGCCGTCGGCGCACACGAGGCGGTCGATCATGAGCTTCAGCGGGCTCGCGGCCTGGTACCAGTGCGTGGGCGTGAGCACGATCACGCCGTGCGCGGCCACCCAGCGTTCGTAGATCTCGTTCATCCAGTCGCCGGTCTGGCGCAGTGCGTGGTTGGGGTAGCAGCTGCAGGGCCAGTGGCACAGCGGCATCGCGGTCGAGACGCAGCCCTTGCACGGGTGAATGTGGCGGCCGTAGTCCGACGTGAGCCGGCTCAGGTCGAGCAAGTCGACCTCGATGCCGCCGCCTTCGAGCACCTCGCGCGCGCACTGCGTGAGGCGCCAGGTCTTGGAGATTTCGCCGGGGCAGGTGCCGTCGTTGCGCGGCGAGCCGTTGACGAGCAGCACGCGCGAGCGCGTCTCGGGCCGGCCCCAGGCGTCCTGCGCCGCGTCGATGCGCGCGCGGGCGTCGAGCCAGTCGACCGAGAGTTCGTAGTCAGGGTCGGCATAGCCGGGCCCGGCGCGGCGCGTCACGGGCGCCTTGCGGCCTTCGTCATACGCTTTCCAGGCGATGTCTTCCAGGCGCCGCAGCGCCTCGGTCTCGGCCCGGAACGCCGGGTCGTGAAAGCTCTGCATGAAGCGGTCGTGGAACTCGGCGCGCTGCAGCATCGGCGGCGCCTGTCCCTTGCGTATCGTGGGAGGCATGACCGCAATCTAGGCCGCGCACCCGCCTGCGCGAACCGAACGTCGCGCCGTCTTTCGGTAGGCGGACGACTACAGGCTCAGCCGAGTTTCCCGTTCTGGAAGTCGTGCACCGCCTGCTTGATCTGCTCGGGCGTGTTCATCACGAAGGGCCCGTACTGCGCGATGGGCTCGTTCAGCGGACGGCCCGCGATGAGCAGCGCGCGCGCCGGGCTGTGGTTGCTGGCGCCGGCGCGCAGCACCGTGCCGTCGCTGCCGGGGTCGTTCGCGAGGATGGCCATGCGCCGCGTCGGCACCTCGCTGCCCGCGATCCACAGCGATTCGCGGAACACGTAGACCAGCGCGTTGTGGTCAGGCGGCAGCGGCTGCGCGAACTCGGCGCCGGGCGGCAGCGTGATGTCCAGGTACAGCGGGTGGGTGTGCGCGCGCTGCTCTGCGCCCACGACGCCGTGGCTGGTGCCGGCGATCACGCGCACGTGCGCGCCGCTGGCGGTGGTGAACTCGGGGATCTCGCTGCTGCGGATGTCGCGGTACCAGGGCTCGCGCATCTTGTCCTTGGCGGGCAGGTTGAGCCAGAGTTGAAAGCCTTCCATCAGGCCTTCTTCCTGCTCGGGCAGCTCGCTGTGCACGAGGCCGCGGCCGGCCGTCATCCATTGCACGCCGCCGTTCTCGAGCAGGCCTTCGTGGCCCGCGCTGTCGCGGTGGCGCATGCGCCCGGCGATCATGTAGGTGACCGTCTCGAAGCCCCGGTGCGGGTGGTTCGGAAAGCCGCCGATGTAGTCGCCCGGGTTGTCGCTGCCGAAGGCATCGAGCATCAGGTAGGGGTCGAGCCGCTTCTGCAGCGGCTGCTGCAGCACACGGGTGAGTTTGACACCGTCGCCGTCACTGGTGGAAACACCGGCCACGATGTGGTCGATGCCGCGCGGGGTGGCGACGGGATCGGTGGGGTGGTGGTGGGCGTGGACGTTCATCATGCCGTCCATGGTGGCACCAAAGGCCCGACCGCGCCACCGGTGGGGATGCCCGCCGCCCGGAGCGGTTCAGCTCAGCGCGGCCACTGCTGGCGCTGCCAGTAGCAGTACTGCCAGCGTGTCTCGAAGCCCGCGCGGCGGTACAACGCCAGCGCGGGCTGGTTCTGCGCGTCGACCTGCAGGAACACCCGCTCGACGCCGCGCGCCAGCGCCGCCTGCGCCAAGCCCGCCAGCACGCGCCCGGCCAGGCCGCGCCCGCGTTGCGACTGTTCGGTGCGCATGCCGTGCACGCTGGCCCAGCCGTGGCCGAAGGCCATGGCGCCGGCGGCCACGGTGGCGCCGTTTTCGCGCACGCTGGCAAAGAGCGAGCCCGTGGCGCGCGACAGCGAACGCACGCGGTGCACGCCGTCGACCGGGTCGAAGCCTTCGCCCAGGAACAGCGCGGCCCAGTCCGGATCGGGCGTCGCGTCGACGTCAGCCAGCCGCGCGTCCGCCGCGACGAGGTCGCGCATGCGCCGCGCCGAGCCGGTCTGCACGCAGGTCGGGCTGTCGGCCATGTAGTGCCGGCGCGCGAGTTCGGCGCGCAGCGTGTCGAAGCAGGCGGCATCGGCCAGCCGCAGCGCGGGCGCGACCTGGCGGCTGTCATAGCGGTCCTCGATGCGGTCGAGCGTGGCGGCGTCCACCGGGTCACGGTGCAGCGGCACGGCCGAGCGGGCGCGCTTGACGGTGCCGCGGTCGAAGGGCAGCAGCCAGCCGTCGAGTTCCTCGCAGGCCTCGGGGGCCACCGCCGCCACGGTGGCGCGTTCGATGGCCTCGATGTCGTGAGGGCCAATGCTCATTGCACGGCTTCCGGTGGCGCGTATTTGGCGGCGGCCACGCTCTTGAGCAGCGCCTCGCGCTGGTTGCGGCTGATGCCGCGCACGCTCTCGGCGACCCACTTGGTGCGGTCGGCGTCGATGTGGCCGTCGCGTCGCCATTGCTCGAGCACGGCCTGCGGCTTGTGCAGCATGGCCGCAAGCCAGACGGCCTGCGCCGGTTCGAGCGTGCGCGCGCTGCGCTTGAAGTAGCGCCGCGCCGCGGCCTCGCCGCCGCACAGGTTGCCGCCCCACGGGGCGTTGTCCAGGTACAGCTGCAGGATGCGGGCCTTGCCCAGCGTCTGCTCCATCTCGACCGCGTAGAGCAGCTCGCGCAGCTTGCGCTCGGCCGTGCGGTCGCTGCCGGTGACCAGCAGCTTGGCCAGCTGCTGCGTGAGCGTGCTACCGCCGCGCCGGGTCTGGCCGGGCTTCTGGTTGTGGTCGATCGAGGCCAGGATCTCGGTCAAGTCGTAGCCCGTGTGGCTGAAGAAGCGCTGGTCTTCCGCCGCGATGACGGCGCGTGCCAGCCAGCTGTCGTTGGCCAGCTTGGCCGACGGGCCGCAGCTGGTGCGCGCGCCCAGCATGGCCTCGGTGCCCAGCCCTTCGACCGTGAACTGGCCGATGGTCGGCTGCACCGCGAAGGTGGCGTCGGGCAGCAGCAGCTGCGCCTGCACCGCCAGCGTGCCCCCAATGCGGGCGCGCTGCAGCTCGGGCAGCGCCGGCACCAGCACGGCGTACCAGCGGGCGATGGGCGCGTCCTGCACGCGGACATCGAGCTGCAGGTTCTTCGGCGCGAGGCGGCCGGTCCAGGTGCCCTGCAGCAGGGCGTTGCTGTCGGCCGCCTGGGGCGTGGCCTCGAAGGTGCCGGCCAGCGTGTTGCCGTCGCGCCGCACGGTGGCCACCAGCCGCTCGACCTTGATGGGCTGCGTGCCCAGCGCCGGCACGTCGGCGCTGCACGGCGCGCAGCGCATCTGCTGCTGGCCGGTTTTCTCGTCCCAGGTGAAATGCACGGTGCCGAAGCGGGTGTCGAGCGCGTGGCCGTTCAGCCGCGGCGCGAACCAGGACGAGGTGGCCAGGCGCACCGCGGTGGGCACGCCGATCTCGAACGAGAGCGGGCCGGCCTTCACCGTGGTGCTCCATTCGCCCGCCGCCGGCGCAAGGGCGATCTTGGCGATCAGGAAGATGGCCACCAGGGCGGTCAGGACGAGGGCCAGCAGCCCGAAAAGCACGAATCGCAGGGTCTTCTTCACAAACACGTTCTCATCACATCGGTCTTGCCACGGTGACAGCTTGCCACGGACCGTGCGACTGGCCGCTGGCCGCCGCCCAGTACCAAGCCGAAGTGTCGGTGAAAGCCGTGCCTTGGGCGTCGACGATGCGCTCGCAGACGCGGAAATTTGCCGTACCGTGCCGTTGCGCCACAAAACAGCGCCACATCCGCGCTTGCGCGTCGCGTTCCAGCCGCGCCTGCTCGATGCGGTAGCCCAGCGCGCGGTAGCAGTCGGCGGCCGGATGCAGCATGCGCGTGGGCCGGTTCACGGCGCGCATCACCAGCGTCTGCTGGCCGTCGGTCATGCGGCCGATGGCGCCCGGGAAGCGATCGGCAAAGCGCTGCTCGACCTCGCTCAGCGCCAGCGGGCGCAGCGGCACGCCGTCCCACTGGCTGGGCCATTCGTGGGAACCCACGGCGTCGGCTTCTTCGGCCGGCGCGCGCAGCGCCGCCGCGGCCGACCAGAGCACGCACAGCAGCATCGCCAGCGCGAAGGCGCTCTTGTGGCCCACGCGGTTGATGAAATGGTTGGCGAACCAGCGCTCAACGAACGGTATCGACACGGCGGCCTCCTTCGGCAGTGATCAGGCCCGGCAGCGGGCGGTCGAGTTCGATGCGCGGTGCGGCGCGCGCCGGCACCATCAGGCGCGCGATGGCGCCGCACACCACGGCCAGCAGCACCAGCCCCAGCGCGTTGTGCGCCCACGGCGCGAGCGCGTGGCCGGCGCCTTCGAAGGCGATCAGCACGCTGTTGCGCACGATGTTGCCGGCCAGCACCAGCAGGCCGACCGCCGGCAGGCGGCGCAGGAAGGCGCGGTCGCCGCGCCGTGCCCACAGCGCGACCGCGCAGGCCGTGAAGTAGCCCAGCCACACCATCTGCACGCCCGAGCAGGGCGCGTCGACGATCACCAGGCGGCCGTCGACCATCAGCGTCGCGCCTTCGCGCGCCACCTCGAAGCCCGGCGCGAGCAGCCAGCGGCTGGCCTCGGCCGTCACCACGCGCAGCGGGTAGCCGGCGTAGAACTGCAGCGACGACAGCAGCGGCAGCGCCAGCACCGACAGCCCGGCCACCGGCAGCGCCGCCACGCTGCGCGGCAAAAAGGCCAGCAGCCCGGCCGCGAGCGAGAGCACCGCCACCAGCCCCGAGGCCAGCGGCGGCAGCGCGGGCAGGCCGCCCCCGCCCGTGCGCAGCAGCGTGGCGAGCACGGTGCCCAGGCCGGCCAGCGCCAGCCACCCCAGGCGCGGCGAGGCGCGCAGCTCGCGCCGGCACTGCCAGGCGAGCGCGGCCAAGGCGACCAGCGCCACGAGCCCCAGCGGATCGTCGGAACCGTCCTGCAGGCGGCGCGCCATCCAGGCCCAGGTGGGCGCGAGCGCGGCGCACTGCAGCGCGAGCCAGCCGAAGGCTGGCGTGCGGTCGATGCGGATGGCCCAGTCCACGACGCGCGGATGGTGGTGGGCCAGGGTTGCCAGAGACATGGTCGTGCGTCCTGTTCAGGCGGTGAAACGGCGCGGGTCGTTGCGGCGCGCGCGGCGGCGCAGCATGGCCAGCATCGACAGCACGATGGCGATCGCGCCCAGCGTTTCCGGCTCCGGCGTGCTCGGCACCTCGGCGCCCAGCGCCAGGTCGCTCACGCCCTGCGGCATCGGCAGCGGCTGGTTCACGTCCACGCTGTTCTGCGGCGCGACGTTGCGCACCACCTTGTCCACCGCGATGAAGCTGGTGTACTGCGTGAGCAGGCTGTACTTCAGGCCCAGCTCGGTGATGCGGTCCTTGAAGGCGGCGCTGCCTTCGAGCGCTTCCTGGTCGCTCAGGCTCTGGATGCGGTGGCGCGCCCACAGCGTGCGCAGCGCGGCGGTGTCCTGGCGCGTCTGCGGCGTGATGCGCACTTCCTCGCGGTACGGACCGGTGGCGGCCTGGCCTTCGATGATCACGCGGCCCTTGGCCTCGCCGCGCCACTTGCCGAACACGATCACGGGGCGCTCGCCCAGCACGTCGGGCAGCGCCTGCGGCTCCACGTCGTACACGTCCAGGCCGCCGAAGGTGGCCTTCACGTTCGTCAGCACGGGCGACTCCACCATGCGGCGAAAACGCGCGGCCTGCTCGGGTGCCTGCACCGGGTCGGTGATGATGAAGGGCTCGCCCATGCCGGCGCGTGCGATGCCTTCCATGAGGCTGCGGTTCACCGACGAGCCGATGCCGAAGGCGAACACGTTGGCCTTCGACAGGTTGTTGCGCACCAGCTCGAAGGCTTCGCGCTCGACCGTCACGTAGCCGTCGGTCACCACCACCACGGTGCGCGACACGTTCGCGGCCTTGGGCTCGGCGTACACGCGCTTGAGCGCCGGAATCAGCTCGGTGCTGCCGCTGCCGCTGTAGTTCTTGATCGTGGCGAGCGCCTGCTCGATGTTGGCGCGCGTGGCCGGCACCGACTGCGGTGACAGCATCTTGTTGCTGCCCGAGAACAGCAGCACGTTGAAGGTGTCGCTGGGGCGCAGGCCGCCGATCAGGCGTTCGAGCACGGTCTTGGCGGTGTCCAGCGGAAAGCCGTGCATCGAGCCCGAGATGTCGACCACGAAGATGTAGTCGCGCGGCGAGATGGCGCTGGCGGTCACGGCCTTGGGTGGCTCGACCATGGCGAGGAAGAAGTTTTCTGCGTTCTCTCCCTGGCCCTTGTAGAGCATGAGGCCCGATTCGATCTTCTCGCCCGCCAGGCGGTAGTCGAGCACGAAGTCGCGGTTGTCGGCGGGGCGGCCGTCGGCGCCCAGCGTGATGTCCGCGTGCTGGTCTTCGTCGCGCTTCTTCACGTCGATGGTGTGCGTGGCGGAGCGGATTTCCTTCAGGCCCATCGGCGTGTCGATGCTCGCCGTGAGCTTGAAACTGGTGCTGGGCGCCACGCCGGCGCGCAGTGTGGGCTGCGCCGGCCACTTCGCCTGTGCGTTCTCCGACTGCGGGCTGTTGTAGCGCGGCCCGACCACGGTCGGGAACACGAACTGGTAGTTGCCCGACTGCGGCACCAGCAGCTCGGTGTAGCGCAGCTCGACCTTCACGTTGTCGCCGGGCAGGATGTTGGCGACGTTCATCTGGAACACGTTGGGCAGGTGCTGCTCGAGCAGCGCGGCGGTCTTGCCTTCCTTCTTGGCGGTGTCGTATTCGATCCTGGCCTGCTGCTTCTCGCGGATCTGCGCTGTGATGAGCCGGTCGGCCAGGCGCACGTTGAGGCCGCTCACGGCCGCCTTGGTGGAACCGGGGAACACGTACTTCGCCTCGATGGCGCGCTGGCCTTCGTTGCGGTAGGTCTGCGTGACCGTGACATCGGCGATCACGCCCGAAATCTTGACCGAGACCTCGGTGCCCTTCAGCGGCAGGCGGTCGACCGAGGGGTCATCGCTCTTGACGAAGAAATACGGGCTCTCGGTCTTCAGGCGCGGACCGGCGGGCGCTTCCTGCGCGTGGACCGGGCGGGCGCCCATGGCGATGAAACCCACGGTCGCCAGGCTCACGGTGGCGAGCCAGAGCCAACGGCCGGGGCGTGGGGTGGTGGGGGTGTCCATGGCGGGTGTCCTTCTGCGTGCGAACTTGCACAGCCCTCACTGTCGTGAGCGTGCGAGAAGGCAGTTGGAAGGCGCGTTGAAGTCGCAACCCCCGCAGGCACCGCTGTGTGAAGTCTGTGTGAAGTGCGCGGCGCAGCGGCTTCATACGGCCTTCGGATCGGCCGGAGAGCATCGGCGCCTCATCACGAAAAAACCCGGAAAAGAGGGGAGAAACCCATGCTTCAACTGTTGAAGGCCCTGCAGGCGTCGGTGCTGGTCAAGGTGGCCGGCCTGTTCTTCCTGCTGCTGGTGCTGTGCATTCCGCTGGCACGGATCGACGACCTGAACCGCGCCCGCGGCGAAAGCCAGCAGGAGGCCGCGCGCGAACTGGCCGAGTCCTATGCCGGGCCGCAGGCCATGGTCGGCCCGCTGCTGCTGGTGCCGTACGTGGAGCGCTGGATGGAGCCGCTGCGCGACGCGCAGGGCAAGGTGATCGGGCAGGCCCCGCAGAGCAAGGAGATGGTGCACGCCGTGTTCCCCGACAAGCTGCACATCGAGGGCGACATGGCGCCGCAGGAGCGCTACCGCGGCATCTTCCGCATTCCGTTCTACACGCTCACGGCCGCGCTCGGCGGCGGCTTCGCGGGCTTCGACCCGCAGGCCGTGCCGCACAGCGAAAGCGGCTCGTCGATCGAGTTCCGCCCGCCGTTCGTCGCCTTCCACGTGAGCGACCTGCGCGGCCTCGACGGCTCGCCCGCGCTCACCGTCAACGGCGAGGCGCTGCGCTTTCGCCAGCGCGTGCCGGGCCTGCCCGACAACGCCACGTACGCCGACGGCATCCACGCGCCGCTCACGGGCGCCGCGCTCGCGGCCTGGCAGACGGGCAAGCCGCTGGCCTTCGACATGAAGCTCTCGCTGGTGGGCCAGGACACGCTCTCGATGGTGCCGATCGCCGAGGAAACCACCGCGCACCTGCGTTCGCCGTGGGCACACCCCAGCTTCGGCGGGCGCTTCCTGGCCACGCAGCGCGAGGTGACGCCGCAGGGCTTCGACGCGCACTGGCGCGTGTCCTCGCTGGTGACCACGGCGCGCGAGCAGGTGCGTGCCGGCCTGTGGGGCAGCGAAGGCGATGCCGCGCAGAACGCCGCGGCGGCCGTCGTGCGGACGGCGCCCTCGGCGTCCATGTCGCGCCATGCCTCGGGCCCGCTGCAGACCTTCGACGTGTCGCTCGCACAACCCGTCAACGTGTATTCGATGAGCACGCGGGCCGGCAAGTACGGCGCGCTCTTCATCGGCCTGGTGCTGATGGCGGCCTTCATGTTCGAGCTGTTCCGCAAGCTGCGCCTGCACCCGGTGCAGTACGGGCTGGTGGGCCTGTCGATCGCCCTGTTCTTTTTGCTGCTGCTCGCGCTGTCGGAGAAGTTCGCCTTCTGGATGGCCTACGCGGGCGCTGCCGCGGCCAGCGTGGCGCTGCTGGCCGTGTACTTCAGCGCGGTGCTCGAAGGCTGGCGCCGCGGCCTGTCGTTCGCCGCCTTCGTGGCGCTGCTGTACGGCGCGCTCTACGGCCTGCTGGCCTCGGAAAGCAACGCGCTGCTGCTGGGCGCGCTGCTGATCTTCGGCATGCTGGCCACGCTGATGCTCGTGACGCGCAAGGTCGACTGGTATGCGCTGTCGCGTCGCAGCGAACCGGCCCCGGCCACCCCGGTGGCCACGGTGGACGCATGAGACTGCTACGCGCCATCCCCGGCGTGCTCGGCTGGCTGCTGCTGGCCGTGCTGTGCGCCTGGGCCTGGCACCTGAAGGACCCGCACCTGCGCTTCCTGCGCGAGGAGGAGCTGCCACTGCTGCTCTCCGCGCTGTGCGCCGCCGGCGCGATCGCCTGGCGCAGCGCGCGCGGCGCGCGCCGTGTGGTGGCGCTGGCCCTGACGGTGGGTGCGACGCTGACGGCGCTGGGCCACGAGATGGCCTCGCGCCAACACCGGCTGGAAGTGAACGCGGCTTCGGGCCCGGTGGCGCAGGCGCTGGGCGCGCGTTTCATCGTCGGCTACGACGACGCGAACGACCTGCGCGAACTGGCCCGCCGGGGCCTGATCGGCGGCATCTTCGTCACCGGCCGCAACGTGAAGGGCCGCAGCGCCGACACGCTGCGCGCGGAAATCGCCAGCCTGCAGGCGCTGCGGTTGGCGGCCGGCCTGCCGCCGCTGGTGGTGGCGACCGACCAGGAAGGCGGCGGCGTCTCGCGCCTGTCGCCGATGGTGCCCCGCCAGCCGGCACTCGCCAGCCTGCTCGAGGCCGACGTGCCCGCACACGAACTGTTGCAACGTGCCCGCGCCTACGGCGCGCAGCAGGGCGGGGCGCTCGCCGCGCTGGGCATCACGCTGAACTTCAGCCCGGTGGTCGACCTGCGCCCCGGCCGCGCCCCGGGCCGCTGGGACCTGCACACCCGCATCGAGGAACGCGCCATTTCGAGCGACCCCGACATCACCGCGCAGGTGGCGCTCGCTTACGAGCAAGGCCTTGAATCGGCTGGCGTGCGCGGCACGCTCAAGCACTTTCCCGGCCTGGCCGGCGTGACCGAGGACACGCACCACATGGGTGCCGAACTGCGCACGCCCGTGGCCCGGCTGGCCGCGCACGACTGGAAGCCGTTTCAAGACGTGTCGAAACATTCGGATGCCGCGATCATGCTCGGCCATGTCATCCTTCGGGAACTCGACGCGGACGCGCCGGTCTCTTTCTCACGCAAAATCGTGCGGCAGGTGATTCGAGGCGAATGGGGCTTTCAGGGCCTGCTCGTCACCGACGACCTCACGATGGGCGGGGCCTACAACCGAGGTCTTTGCAACGCCACGCTGGGCGCACTCGACGCCGGGGTGGACCTGCTGCTCATCGCCTACGACCACGACAAGTATTTCGATGCCATGCACTGCGCGCTGGAAGGCGTGCGGCGCGGCGCGCTCGATCCCCGGGTGACGGAACGCCCGCGCGCGCCACGGCTCCAACCTCTTCGCTAGCCCCCATCCCATGTCCCAAGAACCTCGCCCTTCCCAACCCGCCGGTGCGCTGCGCCAGCTCCCGTGGAAACGCATCGCCGGCTGGAGCGCCATCGCGGCCGGTGCCGGCGCCGTCGCGCTGCTGGGCGCCGCCATCGTGGGGGTGGTCGCCATCTACCCGAAGCTGCCCGACATTTCCGAGCTGGCCGACTACCGGCCCAAGCTGCCGCTGCGCGTGTACACGGCCGAGGGTTCGCTGATCGGCGAGTTCGGCGAGGAGCGCCGCAACCTCACGCCCTTCGCCAACATTCCGAAGGTCATGAAGGACGCCGTGCTGGCCGTGGAAGACGCGCGCTTCTACGACCACGGCGGCGTGGACTACAAGGGCTTCGCGCGCGCGGCCGTGGCCAGCTTCAAGGGCGGGCGCAAGCAGGGCGCCTCGACCATCACGATGCAGGTGGCTCGCAACGTCTACCTGAGCTCGGAGCGCACGCTCAGCCGCAAGGCCTCGGAGATCGTGCTGGCCTTCCGGCTCGAGCAGCAGCTCAGCAAGGACCAGATCCTGGAGATCTACCTGAACCAGATCTACCTGGGCAACCGCGCCTACGGTTTCGCCGCCGCCTCCGAGGCCTACTTCGGCAAGCCGCTGCAGCAGGTGACCATCGCCGAGGCCGCCATGCTGGCTGGCCTGCCGAAGGCGCCCGGCGCCAACAACCCGGTGGCCAACCCGCGCCGCGCGCGGGCGCGCCAGCTCTACGTGATCGACCGCATGCACGAGACCGGCTTCATCACCGCCGAACAGGCGGCCGAAGCCAAGAAGGAAGAGCTGCACCTGCGCGACGCCGCCGACCCGAACCGGCTGCACGCCGAGTACGTGGCCGAGACGGTGCGCCAGATGATGTACGCGCAGTACGGCGACAGCATCTACACCAGCGGCATGAAGGTCTACACCTCGCTGGTGGCGGCCGACCAGGCGGCGGCGTACAAGTCGCTGCGCAAGGGCATCATGGATTACGAGCGCCGTCAGGTGTACCGCGGCCCCGAGAAGTTCGTCGACCTGCCGGCCAGCGGCCAGAAGGAAATCGACGAGGCCGTGGACGAAGCGCTGGCCGAGCACCCCGACAACGGCGACGTGATCTCGGCCGTGGTGCTGGAAGCCAGCGCCAAGGAAGTGACCGCGGTGCGCGCCAACGGCGAAGCCTTCGAGATCTCGGGCGAGGGCCTCAAGCCCGCACAGTCCGGCCTGGCCGCGAAGGCGCCGCCGAACATCAAGATCCGCCGCGGCGCCGTGATCCGCGTCGCGAAGACGCCGAAGAACACCTGGGAGATCACGCAGCTGCCCGAAGTGGAGGGCGCCTTCATCGGCATGGACCCGCGCACGGGCGCCATCACGGCGCTGGTCGGCGGTTTCGACTTCGGCAAGAACAAGTTCAACCACGTCTCGCAGGCCTGGCGCCAGCCGGGCTCGAGCTTCAAGCCCTTCATCTACTCGGCCGCGCTCGAAAAGGGCTTCACGCCCGCCACCGTGGTGAACGACGCGCCACTGGTGTTCGATGCCGCCGCCAACGGCGGCCAGCCCTGGGACCCGAAGAACTTCGACGGCGGCTTCGAAGGCCCGATGCCGCTGCGCAACGCGCTCATGAAGTCGAAGAACCTGGTCACGCTGCGCGTGCTGCAGTCGATCGGCGCGCCCTACGCGCAAGACTGGGTCACCAAGTTCGGCTTCGACAAGGACAAGCACCCAGCCAACCTGCCGATGGGCCTGGGCGCCGGCTCGGTCACGCCGATGCAGATGGCGGTGGGTTACTCGGTGTTCGCCAACGGCGGCTACCGCGTGAACCCGTACCTCGTGACCCGCGTGACCGACCTCAAGGACAAGGTGCTGATGGAAACCGAGCCCCCGGTGCTCGACGAAAGCCGCCGCGCCATTCCCGCGCGCAACGCCTTCATCATGGAATCGCTGCTGCAGAGCGTGGTCAAGGGCGGCTCCGGCTTCAAGGCCTACCAGGCGCTCAAGCGCGACGACCTGTACGGCAAGACCGGCACCACCAACGACTCCTTCGACACCTGGTTCGCGGGCTTCCAGCCCACGCGCGTGGGCATCGCCTGGGTCGGCTACGACACGCCGCGCCAGCTCGGCGTGCGCGGCGAGACCGGCGGCAGCCTGAGCCTGCCGATCTGGATCGGCTACATGCAGTCGGCGCTGCGCGGCGTGCCCGTGACCCTGCCGGCCGAACCGCCCGGCGTGGTGAGCATCGACGGCGAGTGGTACTTCGACGACTTCACGCCGGGCCACAACGTGGCGAGCCTGGGCCTGGAAAGCGCCGAGCAGCCGATCCAGCCGGTGGAGGTGCTGACGGGCGCGCCGGTCGGCGCCCCGCCGCCGCCTGAAGAACGCAACCGCATCCTCGATTTCTTCAGGTAACGGCACTCCCCCAGGCTACGCGCACTTCGTGTCGCTACGCCAACCCCCTCGCCGGGGGCAACACCAGCGGCCCGGCAAAGCCGGTTCCGCGGTGTTTCACGAAAAGACGATCCAGCAGAAGGAAAACGCGGGCGGTCTGCGGTGCCTACACTCGGTGCCGCGGCCCCCGCTTCTTTTTTGTCTCTTCTCTTTTCTCCCCTTTTCTCGCATCCATGGAAATCCTCACCCTGGTGGCCCTGATCGCTGCCGGCTTCTACATCCTCAAGTCCAAGGAACAGCGCCAGCGCATCGCGCTGCTCGGTCGTCATCTGGGCCGCTACCAGATCGAGAAGCTGATGGAGAGCCTGACCCAGGGCTACCTGCGCTGCCTCGGCGAAGACGACGCCGAGCGCCGCCAGCAGATCTGGCACCTGCTCGACGCCACCGAGGAAAAACTCGCCGCCCAGTTCGAGACCTTCGCCGCCGAGCTGGCGCGCGAACCCGAAGCCGACACACGCGTGAGCCGCCTGCCGGTGGCCTTGCCGTTCGCCACCACGCTGTTCCCTTCCGCCAGCTTCGATCTGCGCGAAGCGCTGCGCATTCATGCGCGCGGCATCGCGGGCGTAGCGAAAAATGCGGCGGGCCGCTCGCCGAAATCGAAGGCCTTCACGATGTCGGCCGAGCTGTTCCTGATGCAGCACACCTGCCACTGGTTCTGCAAATCGAAGGCCGTGGCCTCGGCGCGCATGCTGGCGCGGCACCAGACTTCGTACGAGCAACTGCTCGACGCCGTGAGCCCCGAGACGCGCGAGGCGTATCGCGCCCTAGTCGGGGCCTGAGGTTCTGCCATGGTGCTCGCGGGCCTCGATCACTATCGTGTCCATGCCGAGCAAGCAGCCTTCGTTCTTGAAGGGGACGTTCGCTACGCCCCCGGAAAATCATTCTGGTTTTCAGGCATGGCTGTGGCCGCGCTGGTCGGCGGCAGCCTGTTCTTTCGCTGGGATGCGGTGGCGCTGTTCGTTGTCAGCACCGGCTTCGTGCTGCTCTTCGGCCACTCGCTGGGCAGCCATCGCCAACTGATTCACCACAGCTTCCAGTGCCCCCGGTGCTGCGCCTTGCACTCATCTATTGCGGCGTGCAGGTCGGCCTGGCCGGACCATTGGGCATTCTTCGCCAACATGAGTTGCGCGACTACGCGCAGCGTCTGCCCGTGTGCCACGACTACCTGCGCCACGGGCGCGGTTTCTGGACCGATGCGTGGTGGCAGCTGCATTGCGAACTGCACCTGCACCGGCCGCCGCATCTAGAGATCGAGCCACTCATCGCGAACGACCGCGTCCTGCGGTGGCTGGAAAAAACCTGGATGCTGCAGCAGCTGCCGCCCGCCGTTCTTTTCTACCTCTGGGGCGGCTGGTCGTTCGTCTTCTGGGGCGTGTGCGCACGCGTCACCGCCGGTGTGCTCGGGCATTGGCTGATCGGCTGGTTCGCGCACAACCACGGCGCGATGAACTACGAAGTGCGAGGCGCCGCGGTGCAGGGCCGGAACATTCCCTGGACCTCGCTGCTGACGATGGGCGAGAGCTGGCACAACAACCACCATGCCTTTCCCGGTTCCGCCCGGCTGGGGCTGACGCCCGGCGAATGGGATCCGGGGTGGTGGATGCTGAAGCTGCTCGAACGCTGCGGACTCGTGTGGAACCTGCGCTTGCCCGAAGCGCTGCCGCCGCGCCCCGAACTCGCGGTGCTCGCCCCGCGTCAGTGAGGTGACAGCAGCGGCAGCGTGAGCGTCGCCACGGCGCCGCCACGCGTCGCGTTGCCCAGGTCGATGCGGCCCCGGTGCAGGGTCGCGATTTCCTTCACGAACGCAAGCCCGAGCCCCGTGCTCTTCTTCTGGCTGTGCGGCCGGGCGAGCGAATAGAACTTCTCGAAGACTTTTTCCTGCGCGTAGTCCGGAATGCCCGGGCCGTGGTCGCGCACGTTGATGCGCGCCAGGCGCGAGGTGGTTTCCAGCGTCAGCAGCACCTCGCTGTCGGGCGGTGAAAAATCGAGCGCGTTGTCGAGCAGATTGCTGATCGCGCGGCGCAGCAGGAACGGATCGCCCTCGACACGCGCAGGCTCGCGGATGTTCACGATCAACCGGATGTTGCGTCGCGACGCGGCGGGTTGTGCGCTGGCGGCAATGTCTTCGATCAACGGCCCCAGCGCCACGGGTTCGGTGCGGTCGAGCGCGCGCCGCGTCTCGAGCGCGGTGAGCTCCATCATGCGGTCGACGATTTCCTGGATGCGCTGGGTTTCGCGTTCGATGTTCTTCAGGAAACGCTCACGCTGGTCGTGCGGCATCTGCGGTTCCTGCAGCAGCTCGGCCGCGCCGCGGATGGCCGACAGCGGGCTCTTCACTTCGTGCGTGAAGGTCTGCACGTAGTCGGCCACGTAGTTGCGCCCGGTGAGCGCGTCGCGCATTTCGCCGAAGCCGGTGCGCACCGCGTCGACCGCGCGCCGCGCCATGCGCGACAGGCTCAGGCTGCGCTGCGCGCGCACCCAGGTCCAGTAGTCGCGGATCAGGCCGAAGGGCCGCACCAGCCAGACCGAGACGATCACGGTGAGCAGCAGCAGCGCCAGCGCCGAACCCACGCCGACCCAGATGGTGCGCACGCGCGCGTCCTCGACGAACTGGCCGAAGCTCTGCACCGGCTTGCCGACGCTGACCACGCCGACGATCTCGTCGTTCCAGCGGATCGGCGCGCCGACGTACATCACCGAGGTGCGCGGGTCGCCGTCGACGTCGCGCGAAGTGCGCGCGCCGTACAGGCCGCCGAGCGTGCGCTTCACGTCGCTCCACTGCGAATAGTCGTTGCCCAGGTGGCGGCCGAGCGAATCGAACATCACGCGGCCGGTGCGGTCGGTCACGTACACGCGCAGCTCGACCCGGCTCTTGTGCAGGTTGTAGATCTGGGCCGAGAACTCGCGCGTGTAGACGCTGCGAAAAAGCGGCTCCAGCCTCGCCGTGTTGATGGCGCCGGCGATCACGTCCTGCTCGACCAGGCTGGCCATGAGCTGTGAGGTCTCGACCAGCGATTCCTCGGCCGACTCGCGGTAGCGCGGATCGATGTCGGAAACGACGCGGTACAGCAGGAAGGCGATGCCCGCCGTGTAGATCAGCAGGATGCCAATGAAGATCCGGGTCCGGCGCGTCATTCCCTGCTGGCAGGCAGATCTTCGTGCAGCGCGTAGCCGGTGCCGCGCAAGGTGCGGATCGGCTCCACCTCCGGCGCGATGGTCTTGAGCTTGGCACGCAGCGTCTTGATGTGCGCGTCGACCGTGCGGTCGAAGCTGTCGCTGGCGTCGTCCCAGACGAGCTGGAGCAGTTCGTCGCGCGTGAACACGCGCCCAGGCCGCTGGACCATGAGTTTCAGCAGGCCGTATTCGTAGCGCGAGAGTTCGAGCAACCGTCCGTAGTACCGGATCTGCATGCGCTCGCTGTCGAGCGCAAAGGGCGTTGCAGGGGTCTGTGACGCCGCTGGAGGCGGCGCCGGCGCGTTTTGATGGGGTACCCCATGAATCGGTGCTGCGGCCGTTGGCGGGCTTCCTGGGCCGTTTCTGGCACTGCGCCGCAGGATGGTTCGCACGCGGGCGACCAGCTCACGGGGTGAAAACGGCTTGGCAATGTAGTCGTCCGCACCCAGTTCGAGGCCCACCACGCGGTCTATTTCGTCGCTGCGGGCCGTCAAAAACACCATCGGTACCTCCGGGCCGCCCATCGACTGGTTCAGCGCCTGGAGGCGTTTGAAGAGCTCGAAGCCGTTCAGGTCGGGCAATCCGATGTCCAGGATCGCGAGCGCGGGGCGCTCCTGCGCGAACTGCGCGATGGCTTCTTCGGCCGTGGCGCACCAGACCGGCTGGAAACCGTCGCTGCTCAAAACGTACTGGAGCGTGTCGGCGATGCCCGATTCGTCTTCGGCAATCAGGATCCGGGGTTTGAAGCTCATCCGGCGATGTTAGCGAGGGCCACGGACCACCCGTGCCCGGTTTTTCGCCCGAGGCGCCGGCGACCGGCGCGGCCTTTCGTGGACTTTTTTTTCGGGCGCGGCTTTTCCTCTTCCTGTCTTCTTATTCTTCTTATTCAAATTAGTAGTAGTAGATAAGGGTCGCACCGGTCTGTGGAAAGGTCGCTTTTTCCTTGACGTGACAACGACTTGTCATGCCCGCGTCACTGTGCGCACCCGCGCTTCCGTGGTGTACCCGCAACTTGGACAACATGGGGTAACCCGCCGGCCCTGTGGATAACCGATGGCTTGTGCAAAAACTCTCCCCAGAGTTGTCCTTTGACAGCCTTCGCCAATTCTGCGAAAGACGGTTTTCGGGTCGAGAAATTCATTGCCTGTTAATTGAGCAGGTTGTAGATTTCCCTTGAAAATCAACAACTTGCAACGCCCCTACAGAGCAGTGCCGGGGTTATCCACAGAGTTGCCCCAGTTTTGTGGGGAGAACGCGTGGAGGAACCTTCGGGCGCCACGCGGACCCAATCCACTCCTTCACATGACGAAAAAACTCGAACATGACACCTTCTGAAACAAAAGCGATCGTCACCCTGAGCCTGCTGGCGGCCTTCGTCGACGGCGAAAAGCACGAACGCGAGCGCGCCGAGATCAAGCGCATCGCCGAGGGCCTGTCGCAGGCCGACGGCGTGAACCTGCCGACGATCTACCAGGACGTGCTGATGAAGCGGGTGTCGCTGGCCTCGGTGGCCGGCGAGCTGAAAAGCGCCGAGTCGCGCCAGCTGGCGTACGAGATGGCGGTGTGCATGTGCGACGCCGACGGCGTGCAGTCGGAGCCGGAGCGGCTCTTCCTGATGGACGTGCGCAGCTCGCTCGGCCTGGACGCCTCGGCGGCGCAGTTCTCGCAGCGGGCGGAAGACATCGCCGCAGCGGTGCCGGCGGCTGTGGCGGTAACGGCTGCAACTGCGGCGGCCCCCGCGGCGCCGCAGGCGCCCGACAGCACCGAGCTCGACCGCGCGATCCTCAACGCCGCCATCCTCAACGGCGCGCTCGAGCTGCTGCCCGAGACGCTGTCGACCATGGCGATCATTCCGCTGCAGATGAAGCTGGTCTACCGCATCGGACAGGCGCACGGCTACCAGCTGGACACCGGCCACATCAAGGATTTCCTGGCCACCGTGGGCGTGGGCCTGACCTCGCAGTACCTGGAGCAGGCGGGGCGCAAGCTGCTCGGCGGCCTGCTGGGCAAGGTCGGCGGCGGTTTGCTGGGCGGTCTCGGCAAACAGGCCGTGAGCTCGGGCATGAGCTTCGCGTCGACCTATGCGCTGGGCCACGTGGCCAAGCGCTACTACGCGGGCGGGCGCACGCTCTCCACGCAGATGCTGAAGGACGCGTTCTCGAACGTGGTGAAGGAAGGGCAGGGCCTGCAGACGCAGTACCTGCCGGCGATCAAGGAACGCGCGCGCACCCTCGACACGAGCCAGGTGCTGTCGCTCGTCAAGAACGCCTGACTTTTTCCAGGGATACCGTGGAACCGGCTTTGCCGTGCCACCGGTATCGCCCCCGGCGAGGGGGTTGGCGCAGCGACACGAAGTGCGCGAAGCCTGGGGGAGTCCCTGGACTCTAGACCTGGCTCAGGTCGTCCAGGATGGGGCAGTCGGGCCGCGCATCGCCGTGGCAGCAATGCACGAGGTGCGCCAGCGTGCTGCGCATCGACTGCATGTCGGCGATGCGCTGTTCCAGTTCACCCAGGTGCTTTTGCGCGATGCGCTTGACGCTCGCGCTGGCGCGGCGGCGGTTGTGCCACAGGCCGACCAGTTCGGCGATTTCTTCCATCGAGAACCCCAGGTCGCGCGAGCGCTTGATGAAGCGCAGCGTGTGGATGTCGGCGTCGTTGTACTGGCGGTAGCCGCTCTCGGTGCGCGCCACCGCGGGCAGCAGGCCCAGGCCTTCGTAGTGGCGCACCATGCGCGCCGAAACGCCCGACAGCCGCGCGGCTTCGCCGATGGCCACCTGGCGGCCGTGGGCCGTGGTCGCCGTCATCATTGAACGGTGTAGCCGGCGTTCTCGATCGCGACCACGATGTCCTGGCGCGGCTGCTGGCTCAACACGTCCACATGACCGGTTTCGAGATCGACCGTGACCTGCGCGTGCGGGTCGACCGTCTGCACCGCGTCCTGCACCGCCTCCACGCAGTGGTTGCAGCTCATGCCGGAGACCTGGAATTTCTGGCTCATCGTCGTTGCTCCTTGTCGGAATGAATGAAGGGTGGAAGGATTGAACACCCGAATCGGGGACAACGCCAGTTTCAACCCTCTCACGATGTCAACGTCCAGCCAAGGGCTTTGAAGTCACCGCGCTTGACCTTGCCATGGTGTCAGGCTTTAGCCTCGGGACCATGGAACACATTCAGCCTCAACCTTCCGCGGCCGCCGCCACGCTGGACCTCTCGGTCGGCGGCATGACCTGCGCCTCGTGCGTGATGCGCGTGGAGCGCGCGCTCAAGAACGTGCCCGGCGTGCAGAACGTGAGCGTCAACCTCGCGACCGAGTCGGCCCGCATCGTGGCCACCGGCGGCGAGGACATGGCCCTGCTGCTGCGCCGCGCCGTGCGCGCCGCCGGCTACGAGCCGCGCGCCGAAAGCACCGCGCAGGACGAGGCCGCCGCGCTGTCGCCCTGGCACGGCTTCATGCCCGTGGCCATCGGCCTGGCGCTGTCGATCCCGCTGATGGCGCCGATGCTGGGCGACCTGGTCGGCCAGAGCTGGATGCTGCCGCCCTGGGTGCAGCTGCTTCTGGCGACGCCGGTGCAGTTCTGGCTCGGCGCGCGCTTCTACCGCGCGGGCTGGCATGCAGCCAAGGCCCGCACCGGCAACATGGACCTGCTGGTGGCGCTGGGCACCAGCGCGGCCTTCGGCCTGTCGCTGTGGCTGTGGTGGCGCGCCGCCACCGGCGAGCATGCGGGGCACGGCATGGTGCCGCACCTCTATTTCGAAGCCTCGGCGGTGGTGATCACGCTGGTGCTGCTGGGCAAGTGGCTCGAGGCGCGCGCCAAGCGCCAGGCCACCTCGGCGATCCGCGCGTTGCAGCAGCTGCGGCCCGAAGTGGCGCACCTGATCAACGCACGCGGCAAGGAAAGCGACGTGCCGCTGGCCGAGGTGATGGTCGGCGACCGGCTCGCCGTGCGTCCCGGCGAACGTGTGCCGGCCGATGCGCGCGTGCTCGAAGGGCAGTCCGAGGTCGACGAATCGATGCTCACGGGCGAACCGCTGCCGGTGGCCAAGAACCCCGGTGACGCGCTGACCGGCGGCGCCGTGAACGGCGACGGCCGCATGGTGATCGAGGTGCGCGCGGTCGGCGCCGAGAGCGTGCTGGCACGCATCATCCGGCTGGTCGAGGACGCCCAGGCCGCGAAGGCGCCGATCCAGCGCATGGTCGACCAGGTGGCGGCGGTGTTCGTGCCGGTGGTGCTGGTGATCGCGCTCGTCACCTTCGCGGGCTGGATGGTCGCGGGAGCCGGCGTCGAGACCGCGCTGATCCATGCGGTGGCGGTGCTGGTCATCGCCTGTCCCTGTGCGCTGGGCCTGGCGACGCCGGTGGCGGTGATGGCGGGCACGGGCGTGGCCGCGAAGCACGGCATCCTCATCAAGGACGCACGGGCTTTGGAAATTGCACACCGCGTCGACACCGTGGCTTTCGACAAGACCGGCACGCTGACGGTGGGCCGCCCCGTGCTCACGGCGCTGCTGCCCGCGGCCGGTGCGCTGGCCAACGAGAACGACCTGCTGGCCACGGCCGCCAGCCTGCAAGGCGGCAGCGAGCATCCGCTCGCACGTGCTGTGCTCACAGCCGCCGCTGAACGCGGCGTGCAGGCACCGCCGCTCGGTGCGATGCAGGCGATGCCGGGGCGCGGCGTGCGCGGCGAAGTGAACGGCGCGACCTGGGCCATCGCCAGCCTGCGCTGGTGCCGCGAACTCGATGCGATGCCGGCTGAAGCCGACATCGAACGCCTGCAGTCGCAAGGCGCGACAGTCTCCGCACTGCTGCGCTTCGACGATGCCGGCTCCGCGCATGTGCAGGCGCTGTTGGCCTTCGCCGACGAGCCGAAGCCGCAAGCCGCCGAAGCGATCCGCACCTTGCGTGCGCGCGGCCTGCGCGTGGTGATGATCTCGGGCGACAACTTGCGCGCGGCGCAGGCGATGGCGGCGCGGCTCGGCATTCCGGCCGAGGACGTGCGCGCCGACGTGCTGCCGGCCGACAAGGCCGAGCAGGTGAGCGCGCTGCGCAAGAACGGCCATGTGGTCGCGATGGTCGGCGACGGCGCGAACGACGCGCCCGCACTGGCCGCGGCCGATGTGGGCATCGCGATGGCGCCATCGGGCGGCGGCACCGACGTGGCGATGGAAGCGGCCGGCATCACGCTGATGCGCGGCGACCTCGCGCTCGTGGCCGAAGCGCTCGAGCTCTCGGGCCGCACGGTGGCGAAGATCCGGCAGAACCTGTTCTGGGCCTTTGCCTACAACGTGGCCGGCATCCCGCTCGCGGCCTTCGGTTTGCTGAGCCCGGTGGTGGCCGGCGCGGCGATGGCGCTGTCGAGCGTGAGCGTGATGGCCAATGCGCTGTTGCTGCGGCGCTGGAAGCCGAAGCACCAACAACATTGATCCGGCAGCGGATCAGTCGAACAGCAGCGCCATCAGGTGCTCGTCGATGAAGTCCGCTTCACCGGCCCGGCGGTAGAACTGGCGCAACGTGCCTTCCTGCACGAAGCCCAGCCGGGCATAGAAACGAAGGGCCGTGGCGTTGTCGCTCTCGGCCATCAGCTCGACGCGGCGAACGCCTTCGGCCTTCAGCCGCGCGAGCACGTCGGTCACCATGGTCTGCGCAATGCCACGGCCATGCAATGTGGGATCGACCGCGAGCGTGCCCAGGCTCGCCACATGCTGAGCACGGCCCGGGTAGCGCGTGACGCGGTAGAAGCCGGCGAACTGACCATCGACTTCGAAGATGAAGAAAGCACCGCTGTCGAGCAAGCCCTGGAAAATCGGGCGAAAGTCGTCGCGCGGCATCGGGTCGTAGCCCAGATAGGGCACGACCCGCTCGTGCATGTAGAGATCGAAGACGGCGTCGAAATCGGAGGATGTGGCGAGGCGGTGCAGGGGCATGTCGCGCTTCTTCTATGAGGTCCGCAAGGATGGATGCGGCCGAGCATAGCCATGGCAAGGCGGTGCTGACAACCGCCCCGCTCTTTTCCTCCCCGAAGTTCAACCCTCCGGGAAGCGCCGGCTCGCCACGATCACCGCGTTGGTGCCGCCGAAGGCGAAGGAATTCGACAGCACATGGCGCAGCCCCCGCGCCTCGCGTGCCGCGCCGCGCACGAAGTCGACGTTGCCGAACGCGGCATCCGGCGTGTGCAGGTGGGCGATGGGCGGCAGGGTCTCGCGGGCCAGCGCGCGCAGCGCGGCCACCAGTTCGATGGCGCCGCCGCCGCCCAGCACGTGGCCGTGGATCGCCTTGGTCGCGCTGACCGGTGCGGCGTCGCCGAAGAGTTCGCCGATCGACGCGGCCTCGGCGGCATCGCCCGCGCTCGTCGCCGTGCCGTGGGCGTTGATGTGGCCGATGTCCGAGGGCACGAGCCCGGCGTCGCGCAGCGCGGCACGCATGGCGCGCACCTGGCCGGCCGGGTCGGGGTTGGTGATGTGCGTGCCGTCGCAGTTGCTGGCGTAGCCGCTGAGCACGAAGGGCTGCGCGCCGGCGCCACGGGCGCGCGCATGGGCTTCCGATTCGAGCACCAGCGCGGCCGCGCCCTCGCCGATGGCGAAGCCCGCGCGGTCGCCCGAGAACGGACGGCAGGCGGTGGCGGGCGCATCGGCCGGCGGTGGCGCCATGACGCGCATCGCGTGCCAGCTGGCCATCACGCCGGGCGTGAGCATGGCGTCGTGGCCGCCGACGATGGCGATGTCGATCCAGCCGCCGCGGATGGCGCGCATGGCTTCGCCGATGGCCACTGCGGACGAAGCACAGGCGCAGGCATAGGCCAGCGCCGCGCCGCGCGCGCCGAAGTGCAGCGCCAGTTCGGCGACCGCGGCGTTGGGCATCACGGTGAGCACGGTGGTGGGGCGCATGCGGCGCTGTTCGCCGTAGAGCGCGCGTGTGGTGGCGTCGAAAGTGCCGGCGCCGGCCAGACCGCTGCCCCAGAAGATGCCGAGGCGGTCGCGGTCGAGGGCGTCGAGGTCCAGACCGGCATCGGCCGCAGCATCCTGCGCAGCGGCCAGGGCCATCGCGGTGCCACGGTCCAGCGGCAGGCGCGAGGCGCTGCGCACGCCGCTGGCGTCGAAGTCGCAGGTGGCGGCGGCGATGGCCATCGGGTCCATGCCGGGGATCTCGAGCGTCTGCGCGCGCACCGCGGAGCGGCCGGCGAACAGCGCGTCGTCGAAGGCCTCGATGCTGCGTCCGAGCGGCGTGATGAACCCGAGTCCGCTCACGTGCACGGGTGCAGCGGCGGTGTGCGCGGTCGAAGCGGCCGCGAGCACGGCATGGGCGGCGCCGCTGCTCATGCGGCCGCTGCCATGGGTTCGGCGCGTGCGGCGGCGGCTTCGCCCTCGGCGTCGATCACCTCGCACAGCCGCTGCAGCGTGATGCCGGCCTCGCGCGGGTCGAGCCGGTCTTCGGGAATGCGCAGGTGGAAGGCGTCTTCCACGGCGAAGACGAACTCCATGAGCGCGAGCGAATCGAGGCCGAGGTCCGACAGCGCGGTGGCCGGCGAGATGGCCGCGCGCGCGACGCGGAAGTCGGTCTCGAGGATGGTGGCGATGCTGTTGAAGGTGGGAGAGGACGACATGGGCGGGTTCCTTTCGGTCTGGCCTGGGGTCAGGCGTGGAGAACAAGTCCGCGGACGCGGAACACGGGTTCGGGCACCGGGCCGTGGGCCACGGTCTCGGCGAAGGCGAGGGTCTCGCGCACGACCTGCTGGCGGTCGTTGTCGATGCTGATCATGTGGTAGCTGTTGTTCAGGACCACGGTGCGCAGCGAGGCGCAGCGCAGCCCGCGCACCAGCAGGTCGAGGTTGGACAGGCTGGCCACCTCGTCCTCGCGCGCATGCAGCGCCAGCACCTGCTCGCACTGCACGTCGTTCAGCCGGCGCCGCACGTGGCGGATCAGCCGGTCGTGCTCGCGCAGGTGGCTCACGCCGATCACCGCGCTGCCGGCGCGCGAGACCTGGCGATGGCGCAGCTCGCGCTCGATCCAGGTGCGCACGCGCTCGTTCTTCACGCCGTAGGGCGGGCGTTCGCGGTACTGCCAGAGGCGGCCCAGCGGCGTGTAGAAGGCCAGCGGCAGCAGAAAGCGCGTGCGCGGCACGGCCCAGCCGTCGAAGCGCAGCGTGGTCGACATGAGCACCAGCGCGTCCACCTCGCGCCCGCAGCGGATGGCGCCGCCCAGGGCCAGCGAGGCGCCGGCCGAGATGCCGACCAGCATCACGCGGTCGTGCGTGCGCCGCAGCACCTTCACGTGCGCCTCGAGGGTGTCGAGCCAGCGCTCGAAGGGCACGGCCTGTTGCAGCGGCGCGGCGGTGTCGAACGAGTAGCCGGAGATGCACAGCGGCTGCACCGCATACCCGTGGCGCTGAAGGGTCGATTGCACGGTCAGCAGCTCGTCAGGCGTGCTGCATAAACCATGCAGCAGAACCACCGCGGTGCGCTGCACGGCGGGGGACACCAGGCTCAAGGGATCGGAGGGATCGCGTGCACTCATCGGAAGGTGTGTCGTATGCTCATGTCGCGTTTATCGCGGTGAGCGACTGACCGGCCGCTGACGCGTCCATCGCCAGGGCAGACCCACAAATCACCCACCACTCATTCACTCACCATGCGAATCCTGCTTGTGGAAGATGACACCGTGCTGCGCGACGTGATGCTGCGCAGCCTCGCCGACGCAGGCCACCGGGTCGACGTGTCGACCAACGTCGAGGACGCCGACCACCTGTGGCGCGTGCAGCCCTTCGATGCCGTGCTGCTCGACCTCAACCTGCCCGCCACCGCCAGCCCCACCAGCGGCCTGGCGAGCGGCCTCACCGCGTTGCGACAGGCGCGTGCGCGCGGCGACCGCACGCCGGTGCTGGTGCTCACGGCACGCGGGCGCACCGAAGAACGCATCGCCGGACTCGACGCCGGCGCTGACGACTACCTGGGCAAGCCCTTCGATCTCGCCGAGGTGGAGGCACGGCTGCGTGCATTGGTGCGGCGCGCCAAGGGCACCGAAGACATCGTGGTGCTCGGCCAGCTCAAGCTCGACCGCAAGGCACGGCGCTTCGCGGTCGCGAACGCACCGCTCGACCTGCCGGCGCGCGAGTTCGAGGTGCTGTGGGAACTCATGAGCCCGCCGGGGCGCACCGTGAGCAAGCGGGCGTTGTCGGACAAGCTCTCGGGCTTCGACGAATCGCTGGGCGACAACGCGCTCGAGGCCTTCATCTCGCGCCTGCGCAAGAAGCTGCTCGGCTCGGGCGCGGGCATCCGCACGCTGCGCGGCATCGGCTACCTGCTCGAAGCCGAGGTGTGAGGCCGCCCGTGAGCGAGGCCACCCCACCGGTCACGCGCACTGCACCTTCGCTCACGCGGCGCGTGCTGCGCAACGTGCTGGTGCCGCTGGCGCTGACCTGGATGGCCGGTGCGGTGATCGCATTGGTCATCGCCAACTATTTTTCGGAACAGGCCTTCGACCGCGGCATGCTCGACGACGCCTATGCGCTGTCGGCCAATGTGCAGGCCGGCGAGCGCGGCATCGAGCTGCTGCTCACGCCGCGCGAGGTGGCGACCGTGCTGTTCGACCAGACCGACAAGGTCTATTTCTCGGTGCAGCGGCTCGACGGCACGCTCATCTCCGGCAGGGGCGACCTGAAGGCGCCGTTGCCCGACGAAGGTTCGCGCTACCGTTTTTCCGACATCGACTACGACGGGAACGTGCTGCGCGCCGTCGTGCTCGATCACGACGCCGAACCCGGCCTGCACATGCCCTACCGCGTGATCGTGGCCCAGACCACGCTGAGCCGCGCCGCACTGGTGCAGCGGCTGCTGTTCTATGCCATGGCGCCGCAGGTGCTGCTGCTCGTGCTGCTGGCCGTGTGGCTCTGGCACGGCATCCGACGCGACCTGCGACCGCTCGGCGAACTGCAGCGTGCGCTCGACACCCGCGACGTGCGCGACCTCTCGCCGGTGACCGTGGCGCAGACCTCGAAAGAACTGCAGCGCCTGGGCGATGCCGTCAATGCGCTGTTCGATCGCCTGCGCTACAGCGTGCGCGCACAGCGCGAGTTCGTCGGCAACGTGGCGCACGAGCTGCGCACGCCGCTGGCCGGCATCCGCGCACTGGCCGAGTACGGGCTCGCGCAGCACGACACCGAGGTGTGGCGCGAACAGCTCACGCGCGTGTCCGAACGGCAGGCGCGTGCGAGCCACCTGATCGACCAGCTGCTTGCGCTGGCATTGGCCGACGAGGCGCGCACCGACCTGCAGCGCACGCCCGTGTCGCTCGACATGCTGGCCGAGCAGACCGTGCTGCGCCACCTGGCGCGCGCCGACGCGCGCGGCGTCGACCTGGGCGCGCGCGGCCTCGACGACGGCGTGACGGTGCTTGCGAACGAAGCGCTGGTGGAGGGCATCCTCGACAACCTGATCGACAACGCACTGCGCTACGGCGGCCGCACCATCACCGTCGAACTCGCGGGTCGCACGCTGAGCGTGATCGACGATGGGCCCGGCATTCCGCTCGAGGCACAGCGCGACCTCATGCAACGCTGGGCGCAAGGGCCCGCAGGCCAGAAGCTGGGGCAGGGCGCGGGGCTGGGGCTGTCGATCGTGGCGCGCTATGCCGAGCTGCTGGGGGCAGAACTGCGACTCGAAGCCGCCGAGCCGACCGGCCTGCGCGTGAGCGTCACGTTCGGAGAAGACCCGCTATAGAGGCGTGCCTTGGTGGAACGCCATGCGCCATCTGCCGCGCCGCAGTCGCCACAGTGAACTGCGAAGCGAATCGGCTTCAGGGCGCTCCGGTATCGCGGCACGGTGTACGCGGTAGGTGACCAGGGAAATGTCGGGCGCCATGTGCTGCACGCGGAAGTCCGAGATCGTTCGCTCCGAGAAGGCTTCGTCGTGCAGTGCTTCGATGATCGTGGGCCGCGTCCACTCCGTGCCCGACACACCCAGCTCGCGGAAGTCGTCGTCGAGCAGTTCTTCGAGTTGTGCGGCACTCGCTCGCACCTCGCGAAGGTGCAGGGCGCTTTCGAGCTTCAACAGCAGTGCGTCGAGGTTTTCGGCCGGATCGGCTTCGTAGAGCTCGAGCGGAAGGCCATCGGGATCGGCGAAGAAAGTGAAGCGCCGGCCCGTGTAGTCGTCGACGCGCAGCGGCTCCACCGCAATGCCCTGCGCCGCGAGTTCATCGGCCGCGGCCTGCACGTCGTGCACTTCGAAAGACAGGTGCCGCAGCCCCTGCGCCTCGGGCCGTGTGGGGCGCGCGGGTGCTTCGGGAAAAGAGAACAGCTCGATCTGCGAACCATCGGGCAGCGCGAGGTCGAGCTTGTACGAAGCGCGCGCGGCACGATGGTTCTCGGCGACGATGCGCAGGCCGAGCACCTCGGTGTAGAAGCGCTTCGAGCGTGCGTAGTCGGCGCAGATGATGGCAACGTGGTGAATGCGGGTGAGCTGCACGGCGGTCATTTCTTCAAGGGCTTGCGCAGGAAGACGCGGGTGCGCTGCGCGAGGGCGAGGCGCTTGTATTCGACGTAGCCAATGCGTTCGTAGAGCGCGCGGTTCTCGGTCATCTTCTCGTTGGTGAAGAGATAGATCGACTGGTGGCCTTGCCGCAACGCTTCGCGCTCCGCCAGTTCGAGCAGCGCGCGGCCGACGCCGGTGCCCTGGTGCCCGGGCCGCACCGCGATCACGTCGATCAGAAAGCCTTCGTCTGTGACGTCGAGCACCAGCGCGGCGATGGTTTCGCCCTGCTGCGTGGCGACCCAGACCTGTGCGCTCGCGATGGCTGCGCCGTAGTCCTTGGTCATCGGGATCGGCGTGAGGCCCAGGCGCGGAATGTAGTGGCGGAAGGCCTCCACGGCGCAGGCGGCAACGGATGCTGCGTCGCTCGCATCGGCTCGTCTCAGCAGCCAGGGTGCGGCGCTGCTCACGCGTCGAACTCCACCTCGCCTTCGATCTCGACCGGGATGTTGAATGGCAGCTCCGCCATGCCCACGGCGCTGCGCGCGTGCGCGCCGATGTCGGGTCCGAAGAGCTCGAGGATGAGGTCCGAGAAGCCGTTGATGACCGCTGGCTGTTTGTCGAAACCGGGCGCCGAGGCGACCATGCCGAACACGCGTGTCCAGGCCGTGATGCGGTCGAGATCGCCGAGTGCGCGCTGCAGGCTGCCGAGCATCGCGAGGGCCGTGAGGCGTGCCGCCGCATAGCCTTGTTCGACGGTCACCTCGCGGCCTAGCTTGCCAAGCGGCGCGGCGATGGTGCCGTCGGCGTTGAGCGGCCCGTGGCCCGAGACGATCGCGCGGCGGCCGACGAGACGAACGAACTGGAAAGGCAGCACGACGCCGGGTGGCGGTGTCACGGGCGGGGGAAGCACGAGGCCGAGTGCGGTGAGCTTCTGTTCGATGTGGGCCATGGTCGCGGACCTCGATGGTTCACTGGTTGGGATCGAAATTCTCGTCGAGAGAAAGCTCCCCGCGCTCGAAGGCTGCAATGACGTCGTTGGCCTCCTGTACGAAGGCCTGCGGCACCCGCAGGCTCACACCACCCATGGCGATGCTCCACAGCAGATTGGTTTGCACCAGTTCTGCGTCGGCCACGACGGCGGGAATGCCGGCCGACTCGAGGCAGGCGCACAGCACGTGCGCATCGATGGGCGTGAACCGGCGGGCGACGGTGACCATGTCGCCGTGGTACGGCTCGGGTTCGCTGTCTGCCTCAGGGGGAAGCGGCTCTGGCGGCGCGGGCGCCGCGAGGCCCCGGCTTCGCAGTTCCGCCGCGGCAATGCCGTGGGCCAGTTCGGTGAATGAACCGGCCGCGCATCGGCGTGTCAGTTCTTCGTCGCTCAGCAGGCCGAGGCGTTCGGCCAGTTCCTGTGCTTCGCTGCTGCCATGGCGGGTGTTCATGCGGCGTCTCCTCCCTGTGTGGACGAGTGCCGAGCGTACGGGCTGGCAGCTGCGCAGGCAAATGGATCCGTGCGCGCGCTGCGCGCGGATCGACTGGGCTCAGCCCAACGCCGGATAGTCCGTATACCCCTTCACCCCACCCCCATACATCGTCGCCTTGTCGAGCTCGTTCAGCGGCGCGTGCTCGCGCAGGCGGCGCACCAGGTCGGGGTTCGAGATGAAGGGCTTGCCGAAGGCCACGAGGTCGTCGCCTTCCTTCACGGCTTCTTCGGCCAGGGGGCGGTCGTAGCCGTTGTTGACCATCCAGGCGGCCTTGCCGCCGGCGGCGCGGTAGGCGGCCTTGAGGGCTTCGTAGTCGAAGGGGCGGTCGGCGATTTCGCGCGGGCCGCCGGTGGCGCCTTCGATGATGTGGATGTAGGCCAGGTTCAGCGGCGCGAGCTGCTGCACGACGTAGGTGAACAGCGGCTGCGGGTCGCTGTCGTGCGCGTCGTTGGCGGGTGTGACGGGCGACAGGCGGATGCCGGTCTTGCCGCCGCCGACGGCGTCGACCACGGCGCGGGTGGACTCCAGCAGCAGGCGCGCGCGGTTCTTGATGGAGCCGCCGTAGTCGTCGGTGCGCTTGTTGCTGCCGTCTTTCAGGAACTGGTCGAGCAGGTAGCCGTTGGCGCCGTGCAGTTCCACGCCGTCGAAGCCTGCGGTCTCGACGGCGTTGCGTGCGGCTGCGGCATAGGCGTGGACGATGCCGGGCAGTTCGGCCGCGTCGAGCGCGCGCGGCTCGGACGTTTCAACGAAGGTGGGCACGCCGTCCTTGATGAGCACGGTCTTGGTCTTGGCGGTGATGGCCGAGGGCGCGACGGGCTTGCCGCCACCGGGTTGCAGTTCGGTGTGCGAGACGCGGCCCACGTGCCACAGCTGCACGACGATCTTGCCGCCCTCGGCGTGCACGGCGTCGGTCACGCGCTTCCAGGCGTCGAGCTGCTCGGTGCCGTAGAGGCCGGGCACGTCGGCGTAGCCCTGGCCCTGGTGGCTGATGGCGGTGGCTTCGGTGATGAGCAGGCCGGCGCTGGCGCGCTGGGCGTAGTAGGTGGCGGCGATGTCGGGCGGGATCGCGTTGGGCGAGCGGTTGCGCGTGAGCGGCGCCATCACGATGCGGTTGGCGAGCTGGAGGTCGCCGGCCTGGACGGGGTCGAAAAGGGTGGACATCGTGGATTGAGGGGGCAGAGTTGAAACAGGCGCAAGGCTAAGCCGCCCGTCTCAACCCTGCTGTCGCACGGTTGTCCCGATTGGTGCTAAGAAAGCAACCGCGCCAGCAACGCCGGGCTCACGCGCACGGGCAGCGCCAGCAGGATCTGTCCCATGCCCTTGCCGAGCGGGTCGTTGCGCAGCGAGGCCATGCCGCCGCCGCCCAGCGCCTGTTCGCAGACGAAGTTGAAGGCGTGGATGCCGGGCACCTCGTGGCGCGTGACGCGGCCCTGCACCAGGTGCGCGAGCCATGCGGCCACGCGGGCCTCGGTGAGTTGCGCGCGCAGCAGCGGCAGCAGCTCGGGATGGCGTGCAATGACGCCGATGTTCGAGGTGTCGCCCTTGTCGCCGCTGCGGGCCCACGCGAGGCGGATCAGCGGGACCTCGATGGCGTCGTCGCCGGGGGTGGCGAGGGGCAGTGCATCGTTGGTGTGCACCGCAGGCGGGTCGTCGCTGGTGGCGTGCGTCGCGGGCACATCGACGGTCTGCCCATCGACGCGCACCTGCGGGCTCACGCGCGCCTTGTCGAGCAGGAACGCGTACTGCCGGATCGACGGCGACACCGAGGCGCGCCCGCCGCCCGCGCCCGTCGTGCCGGGCGCCCACGAGGTGCCGGCCGGCGCGACCTCGCGCGCGAACAGCTCCAGCGCGTCCTTGCGCGGATGCGTCACGGCGAGCCGCAGCACGGCCTCGCGGATCTGCTGCGCCTGCGTCTGCGCATGCGGGCCGTAGCAGGACTCGGCGCCGAGCACTTCGAGCTGCGTGCCACTGTAGGGCCCGAGGCCCTGCTGCGCGAAGAGGGCGCCGGTGCGCGCGAGGATCGCTTCGCCGGTGCGCCGCGCCTTGGCCACCGCGTCGAAGCCGACGATCGTGAGCTGCGCCGCGGTCTTGAAGCCGTCGACATACGTGGCGCAGACCTTGTAGCGGCCGGTGGGTGCGCGGCCGCGGGCGCCGTGCACGCGCACGCGGTGTTCGCCGGCCTGTTCGATGCGCACCTGCGTGAAGTCGGCCACCACGTCGGGCAGCAGGTAGGCGGCGGGGTCGCCGATTTCGTAGAGCATCTGCTCGCCGACCACGGCGGGCGTGAGCTTGCCGCCGGTGCCCGCGGGCTTGGTGACGACGAAGCTGCCGTCGGCGCTGCATTCGACGATGGGGTAGCCGATGTTCGGCCAGTCGGGCACGGTGTCCCAGTCGGTGTGCAGCCCGCCGGTGGCCTGGCAGCCGCACTCGATGATGTGACCCGCGAGGCTGCCCGCGGCGAGCAGGTCGTGGTCGCCGGGCTGCCATTGGAATTCGTGCATGAGCACGCCGAGCGTGACGGCCGAGTCGACGCAGCGGCCGGTGATGACGACCTGCGCGCCCGCGTCGAGCGCGGCCTGGACCGGGCGTGCGCCCAGGTAGGCGTTGGCACTGAGCACGCGCTCGGGCAGCGGCGCGCCGCTCTGCAGTTCGCGCACGGGCGGTTGCGAGGCGCGCAGCTCGGGCAGCAGCGGCGACACGTCGTCGCCGCTGACCACGGCGATCTTCAGCGAGACGCCTTGCTCGGCGGCCAGTGCCGCGAGCGCATCGGCGCAGCCTTGCGGGTTGACGCCGCCCGCGTTGCTCACGACGCGGATGCCTTGTTTCACGACGTCTTTCAGCACGGCCTTCATCGCGACCGAGACGAAGTCGGTCGCGTAGCCCAGCTCGGGCTTCTTGAGCCGCGCGCCCGCGAGGATCGACATGGTGAGCTCGGCGAGGTAGTCGAACACGAGGTAGTCGATCTGCCCGCTGGCCACGAGCTGCGGCGCGCCCACGCTGCTGTCGCCCCAGAAGCCGGAGGCGCCGCCGATGCGCACGACGCGATTGCTGTTGCTGCTGCTCATCGTCCACTCCATTGCGGCTTGCGCTTCTCGCGGAAGGCGAGCTGGCCTTCGGCCGCGTCTTCGGTGAGCGCGAACAGGCCGATCTGGCTTTCGGTGAAGGCCATCGATTCCTCGAAGGCCATGGCCTCGATCTTCTTCATCGTGTACAGGCCGCGGCGGATGGCGGCGGGCGACTTGTCGAGCAAGCGACCCAGCAGCCAGTCGACGCTCTCGTCGACGTCGTCGCTCACGCGATTGACCAGCTTCAGCTCGAGCGCCTGCGCGGCGTCGATCGGTTCGCCGGTGATGCACATCTCGGCCAGCACGCGGCGCGGCAGCAGGCCGCCGAGCACGCTGAGCACCTGCGCGGGAAACACGCCGACCTTCACCTCGGGCAGGCCGAACACAGCCTGGCGGCTGGCCACGGCCAGGTCGCACATCGCCATGAGGCCCATGCCGCCCGCCATGCAGGCGCCGTTGACGCGCGCGATCAGCGGCACGGTCGATTGCCGCGCCTGGCGAAAGAGGTTGGCGATGCCCTGATAGGGCGCGGCGTAGTCGAACTTGAAGGAGGTGCCGCTTTGCAGGTCGGCGCCGGCGCAGAAGGCGCGCGTGCCGGCCCCGGTGAGGACCACGGCGCGCACGGCGGTGTCGCGGTTGGCGCGGGCCAGCGCATCGGACAGGCCCTCGAGCACGGCCGCGTTGATGGCGTTGCGGCGTTCCTGGCGATCGATGGTGAGCCACATGACGGGCCCGCGCATCTCTTCGCGCAGCTCGACGGAGAAAGGGGAAGAGGGGGAAGAAGGGGGAGGGGATTCGGACATGGGCGGCTCGGCTTCCTGGTGACGGATGCCGTAGCGTCGCCCGAAAAAAAAGCCGCGGCATGCGGCTTGTGGCTGCGGCGATCCGGGTTTTCCCTTGGGTGGCCCGGATCGTCGCTGGCGTCGCGTTCTGCGCGCTTTTGCTTACTTCAGCAGGCCTTCGGCCTTCATCGCTTCCTGGACGGCGGGGCGGGCGGCGACGCGGGCGTGCCAGGCGAGCACGTTGGGGAAGTCCGAGATGTCCACGCCGGTGGGCTTGGTCCAGTTGGTGACGGTGAACAGGTAGCCGTCGGCCACGCTGAAATGCTCGCCCATCAGGTACTGCTTGGCGGCGAGTTCGCCGTCGAGCCACTGGAAGCGGGCCTTGAGCTTGTCCTTGGAGATGGACTTGGCTTCCTCGGGCATGGCCGGGTTGAACAGCGGGCTGAAGCCCTTGTGCATCTCGGTGCCGATGAAGGTCAGCCATTCCTGCAGGCGGTAGCGCGGCATGGTGCCGTTGGCGGGCGCGAGGTTCTTGGTGGGGGCGAGGTCGGCAATGTACTGGACGATGGCCGGGCCTTCACGCAGGCGGGTGCCGTCGTCGAGCTCGAGCATCGGCACGTAGCCCAGCGGGTTGATGCCGTAGTAGTCGGTGCCGTCCTGCAGCTTGTGGCTCTTGGTGCTGGCCAGCACCGGCTCGAAGGCGATGCCCGCTTCGTGCAGCGCGATGTGGGGGGAGAGCGAGCAGGCGCCGGGCGAGTAGTACAGCTTCATTCGAAAAAACTCCAATGGATAGAAGGAAAAGATCTGTGCGACCGAAAGGGATGCTAGCGGGTTTGGCTGCATCGCGTTTTTGTCCTACGGCGGCTCGCGCGTGGCGACTATTGGGCGGCGCGGCGGGGCTTCCTACAGTCCGGACACGGCGGCGCATGCCCGCCGCAAAGCAACCAAGGAGTGGTTCACCATGCTCAAGTACGCGATCATTTTTGCGGTCATCTCGCTCGTGGCGGGTCTGCTGGGCTTTGGCGGCGTGGCGGCCGGCGCGGCGGGCATCGCCAAGCTGCTGTTCGGCCTGTTCCTCGTGCTGGCGGTGCTGTTCGTGGTGCTGGCCGCACTTGGCGTGGGCGCGGTGAAGAAGGCGCTCGATTGACCGCCTTGCCCCATGCCATGCACCTGTCGCAC
Source organism: Variovorax sp. FW305-3-2-15-B-LB1 (assembly GCF_058787635.1). Lineage (NCBI taxonomy): Bacteria > Pseudomonadati > Pseudomonadota > Betaproteobacteria > Burkholderiales > Comamonadaceae > Variovorax > Variovorax sp. FW305-3-2-15-B-LB1. Next base: position 54,404 of record NZ_JBYSZY010000026.1, read on the forward strand.
GTCGACCTGCGCCTGGACTACGAGGTGGACGCCCCGGCGCACCTGCGGCTGAACATCGAGGCCGCGCGCACGGGTGCGCAGGCGGTGCTGGCCGAGACGCTCACCATCGAGCCGCCCGTGCGGCTGCGGGTGGGCTGCGAGCCCGACAGCGGCAACCGCTTCGTGCGCTTCGACGCGACGCCCGGCCCGCTGACCATCGCCTACCGCGCGACGGTGCGGCGCCCGGTGGTGCATGTGCCGGCCACCTTGCCCGAGGTGCCGGTGAGCCAGCTGCCCGACGCGGTGCTGGGCGACCTGCTGCCCACGCGCTATTGCGAGTCGGACCTGCTGGCGCGCTGCGCGCAGCAGCTCTTCGGCGACCTGCCGCCGGGCATCGGCCGCGTGCAGGCGATTGCCGACTGGATCCACGACAGCATCGTCTACGTGCCGGGCAGCAGCGACTCGACCACCACCGCGCGCGAAGTGTTCGTGCAGCGCGCGGGCGTGTGCCGCGACTTCGCGCACCTGGGCATCACCTTCTGCCGCGCGCTCAACATTCCGGCGCGGCTGGTGGTGGGCTATGTGTGGTTCGACGAACCGCCGCAGGACTTCCATGCCGTGTTCGAAGCATGGCTGGGTGGGCAGTGGGTGCTGTTCGATCCAACGCGCATGGCGCCCGTCGACCGGCTGGTGCGCGTGGGCACGGGGCGCGACGCGAAGGACGTGGCCTTCTCCACGATCTTCGGCGCGGTGCGCATGACCGACAAGAAGCTCGCCGTGCGCGAATTGCAGGACGAGCGGGCCATTGCGCCGCGCACGCCGGCACCCAGTGGCGAGCTGCGGGGCATCGAGAAGCCCGAACCGGTGCTCTGACCCTCCCAAGTGACCGCCCGATGCGGGTTGTTTGCTATTAAATATATAGCATCCTGCGCAATGACGGCGAGGCTCTGGACCGATTTTGGCGTGGCCCCCTAGCTTGTCCACACAGGGGTTGCGGCAGGGCATCGCCGCTTAAAATTAGTGCCCTTTTTTGCGCCGCGCACGCGTCCTGTGGTGCGCTCCTTTTTCCAATGCTGTACCCCGAAGAATTCGATGTGATCGTCGTCGGCGGTGGCCATGCCGGCACCGAAGCCGCGCTCGCTTCCGCACGCATGGGCGCCAAGACGCTGCTGCTCTCCCACAACATCGAGACGCTGGGGCAGATGAGCTGCAACCCGTCGATCGGCGGCATCGGCAAGGGCCACCTCGTGAAGGAGGTCGACGCGCTCGGCGGCGCGATGGCCATTGCCACGGACGAGGCGGGCATCCAGTTCCGCATCCTCAACTCGAGCAAGGGCCCGGCCGTGCGCGCCACGCGGGCGCAGGCCGACCGCGTGCTGTACAAGGCCGCGATCCGCCACCGCCTGGAAAACCAGCCGAACCTCAGCCTGTTCCAGCAGGCCGTCGACGACCTGATGATCGAAGGCGACCGCGTCGTCGGTGCCGTCACGCAGGTGGGCATTTCTTTCCGCGCGCGCACCGTGGTGCTGACCGCGGGCACGTTCCTCGACGGTCGCATCCACGTCGGCCTCGACAACTACCAGGCCGGCCGCGCGGGCGACCCGCCGGCGATCAGCCTGTCGGCGCGCCTGAAGGAACTCAAGCTGCCGCAGGGCCGACTGAAGACCGGCACGCCGCCGCGCCTGGACGGGCGCAGCATCGACTTCTCGAAGTGCACCGAACAACCCGGCGACGGCATGCCCGGTGGGGCAGGGCCGATGCCGGTGTTCAGCTTCATGGGCAAGGTCGAGATGCACCCGCAGCAGATGCCGTGCTGGGTGACGCACACCAACCAGCGTACGCACGACATCATCCGCTCGGGCTTCGACCGCAGCCCGATGTTCACCGGCAAGATCGACGGCGTCGGTCCGCGCTACTGCCCGAGCGTGGAAGACAAGATCAACCGCTTCGCCGACAAGGACAGCCATCAGATCTTTCTCGAGCCCGAAGGCCTGACGACCAACGAGTACTACCCGAACGGGATCTCGACCAGCCTGCCGTTCGACATCCAGTACCAGCTGGTGCGTTCGATGCCGGGCCTGGAAAACGCCCACATCCTGCGCCCGGGCTACGCCATCGAGTACGACTACTTCGATCCGCGCGAGCTCAAGAGCAGCTTCGAGACCCGTGCGATCCGCGGCCTGTTCTTTGCCGGACAGATCAACGGCACCACCGGCTACGAAGAAGCCGCGGCCCAGGGCCTGTTCGCCGGCATCAATGCCGCGTTGCAGTGCCGGGGCGAAGACGCCTGGCTGCCGCGCCGCGACGAGGCCTACCTGGGTGTGCTGGTCGACGACCTGATCACCAAGGGCGTGACCGAGCCGTACCGCATGTTCACCAGCCGCGCCGAGTTCCGGCTGCAGCTGCGCGAGGACAACGCCGACATGCGCCTGACCGAAGCAGGGCGCAAGCTGGGCCTCGTGGACGACGCGCGCTGGGACGCTTTCAGCCGCAAGCGCGACGCTGTTTCACGTGAAACAGAGCGGCTCAAGTCGATCTGGGTGAACCCGCGCAACCTGCCGGCGACCGAGTCGGCCCGGGTGCTGGGCAAGGCCATCGAGCACGAATACAACCTGGCCGACCTGCTGCGCCGGCCCGACGTGAACTACGAAACCCTGATGTCGCTGGACGGCGGCAAGTACGGACCGTCGTCGGCGCTGAGCGCTTCCGAGATCGAGCAGATCGAGATCTCCGCCAAGTACTCCGGCTACATCGAGCGCCAGCACGACGAAGTGGAGCGCGCCGCCCACTTCGAGAACCTGAAGCTGCCGGTCGATTTCGACTACGGCCAGGTCAAGGCCCTGAGCTTCGAGGTGCGCCAGAAGCTGGACAAGCACCGGCCCGAAACGCTGGGGCTGGCATCGCGCATCTCGGGCGTCACGCCCGCCGCGATCTCGCTGCTGATGATTCACCTGCGCAAGGGCGGGCACAAGGCCTTCGCCCGCGATGCCGTCGATACCGCCGCGCCCGCCGCGCCCGCCGCGCCCGCCGAAACCACCGAAGCTGCAGCCACCGAGCCGCACACCGCACCATGAGCGCGACCCCCCTCGACACGCTGCGTGCAGGCGCAGCCGCCCTGGGCGTGGCCCTGTCCGACACGCAGGGCGAACAGCTGCTGGCCTACGGCACGCTGATGCTCAAGTGGAACAAGGTCTACAACCTGACGGCCGTGCGCGACCCGGCCGGCGTCATGACGCACCACCTGCTCGACAGCCTCGCGGCCGTCGCACCGCTGCAGCGCGAGTGGGCAGGGAAGGGCAGGCTGCTCGACGTCGGCTCCGGCGGCGGTCTGCCGGGCGTGGTGATCGCCATCATGCGACCCGACATCGAGGTCAGCTGCCTCGATGCCGTCGCCAAGAAGGCGGCCTTTGTGCAGCAGGTGGCGGCCGAACTGGAGCTGCCGAACCTGCGTGGCCTGCACGCGCGGGTCGAATCGCTGGCCGGCAGCTACGAGGTGATCAGCTCGCGCGCCTTCGCGTCGCTGCCCGATTTCTTCAACGGCTCGGTGCATCTGCTGGCACCGGGCGGCGTCTGGCTGGCCATGAAGGGCAAGGTGCCGACCGACGAACTGGCCGTCTTGCCGGCCGGCGTCGCAGTGTTTCACGTGGAACAACTGACGGTGCCGGGCCTGGACGCCGAGCGTTGCATCGTCTGGGCGCGCAAAGAGGCCGCCTGATTTCGTAAAAGATGCGACGGCGCCGGCAAAAGCCGGTGCCGGAGCAATCTTCCCGGCGCTGGCCTGCCTTAGACTCGAAGCCTCCCCCTGGCTCTCTTTTTCGAGGCACATCCCATGTTCGGCATCGCTGACTACGGCGCATTCGTCGCCGCCATCGTCCTGTTCCTTCTGATTCCCGGCCCGGGCAATCTGGCGCTGATCACTTCGACCAGCAAAGGCGGCATTCGTGGCGGCCTGGCAGCGACCTTCGGCGTGATCCTGGGAGACCAGGTCCTGATGTGGGCGGCGGTGGCGGGCGTGTCGGCCGTGCTGGCCGCTTACCCGGCGGCCTTCAAGGCGGTGCAGTGGCTGGGCGCCGCCTACCTGGCGTGGCTCGGTCTCAAGATGCTCCTGGCCAAGCCCGGCGCGGCGCCGATCCTGAACATCCGCCCGAGCCATTTCCTGCGCCAGGCGCTGACGATCACCTTGCTGAACCCCAAGGCGATCGTGTTCTACATGGCCTTCTTCCCGCTGTTCGTCGATCCGGCGCGCCACCAGGGTGTCATCACCTTCGGCGCCATGGCCGTGACCATCGCCGCGCTGACCTTCCTGTACGGCCTGACCTCGACGCTGCTCACGCACTTCCTGGCCGAGCGCATCCGCGCCAATCCCCGCATCTCGGCCACGCTCGAAAAGCTGGCCGGCACCTTCCTGATTGCCTTCGGCATCAAGCTCGCGATCTCGCGCTGACCGACCCCGACGACCCGCACTGACGACACATGGCCAAGATTTTCTGCATCGCCAACCAGAAGGGCGGCGTCGGCAAGACCACCACCACTGTCAATCTCGCCGCCGGCCTGGCCAAGGTGGGCCAGCGCGTGCTGATGATCGACCTCGATCCCCAGGGCAACGCCACCATGGGTTCGGGCATCGACAAGCGCCAGCTGGAGCTCACGGTGTACGACGTGCTGCTCGAGTCGGCCTCGGTGGCCGAGGCGCGGGTGAAGTCCGACAAGCTCGTGGAGGCCGAGGCCAGCTACGACGTGCTGGGCGCCAACCGTGAGCTGGCCGGCGCCGAAGTCGAAATGGTGGCACTCGACCGCCGCGAAAAACGCCTGCGCACCGCGCTGGCGGCGGTCGGCGCCGAGTACGACTTCGTGTTGATCGACTGCCCGCCGAGCCTGAGCCTGCTGACGCTCAACGGCCTGTGCGCGGCCCACGGCGTGATCGTGCCGATGCAGTGCGAGTACTTCGCGCTCGAAGGGCTCACGGACCTGGTCAACACCATCAAGCAGGTGCACGCCAACCTCAACAAGAACCTGCAGATCATCGGCCTGCTGCGCGTGATGTTCGATCCGCGCATCACGCTGCAGCAGCAGGTGAGCGAGCAGCTCAAGTCCCACTTCGGCGACAAGGTGTTCGACACCGTGATCCCGCGCAATGTGCGCCTGGCCGAAGCGCCGAGCTACGGCCTGCCGGGCGTGGTGTTCGACCCGTCCGCCCGCGGCAGCCAGGCCTTCATCGCCTTCGCCGAAGAGCTGGTCGCCAAGATGCCGCCCGCGAGCGCCTTCGCCTCGGGCGCGGTGGCACCGCCGGTCACGCCCCCGCCGCGCGTGGTGCCCGACCTGCCGATCCCCGACGATGTGCTGGCCGCCGCGCCTTCCGCTTCCGTCGCCGACACCGACCAAAACCCCGTCTGATGCTCGCCCGATGGGCGGCAGGCGCTATCAAGTTCGTAGCAACCAGCCATGAGTGAACCCCGCATCCTGCTGCTGCCCGGATGGCAGAACAGCGGCCCCGGCCATTGGCAGACCCGCTGGGAGTCGGTCTACGGCGACCGCCGCGTCGACCAGCACGAGTGGATGCGCCCGCTGCGCGGCGACTGGTCGATCCGCCTCGAAGAAGAAGTGCTGGCCGCGCCGGGCGCCGTGGTGCTGGCTGCCCACAGCCTCGGCTGCATCCTCACCGCCGCCTGGGCGGCCCATTCGCGCAACACGCACAAGGTGCGCGGCGCGCTGCTGGTGGCGCCCGGCGACCTGGAGCGCGACGACCTGCGCCAATTGATTCCCGGCTGGGCGCCCATCGTGCGCCAGCCGCTGCCGTTTCCGGCCGTGCTCATCGCCGCCAACGACGACCCGTACTGCGAAGCCTCACGCTCCAAGCAGCTGGCCCGCGACTGGGGCGCACGCTTCATCGATGCCGGCACCGGTGGCCACCTGAACGCCGAATCCGGCCTGGGCGACTGGCCCGAAGGCCGGAAACTCCTGAACGACCTCTCGAAAGACACGCACTGATGGCGACCAAGAAACCCAAGGGCCTGGGCCGCGGCCTCGAAGCGCTGCTCGGCCCGACGGCCGCACCCTCCGCCGATCCGCTCGGCAATGGCGGTGACCGCGCCACGGAAGAGGGCGGCGCCCCGCAGAACCCCAACACCCTGAAGCTCGACCAGATGGTGGCCGGCGTCTACCAGCCGCGCACCCGCATGGACGAGGGCGCGCTGTACGAGCTGGCCGAGAGCATCAAGGTGCAGGGCATCATGCAGCCGATCCTGGTGCGCCGGCTCGACGCCGAATCGGCCGCGGCCAAGAACGCCGAGTACGAAATCATCGCGGGCGAGCGGCGCTTCCGTGCCGCCCGGCTCGCCGGCCTGGACACCGTGCCGGTGCTGGTGCGCGACGTGCCCAACGAGGCCGCAGCGGCCATGTCGCTCATCGAGAACATCCAGCGCGAAGACCTCAATCCGCTGGAAGAGGCCCAAGGCCTGCAACGCCTGGTGACCGAGTTTGGGCTCACTCACGAAATGGCGGCCCAGGCCGTCGGCCGTTCGCGCAGTGCCGCCAGCAATCTGCTGCGCCTGCTGAACCTGGCCGAGCCCGCGCAGCTGATGCTGATGGCCGGCGACATCGACATGGGCCATGCGCGCGCGCTGCTGTCGCTCGACCGCGGCACGCAGATCACCGCCGCCAACCAGATCGCCGCCAAGAAGATGTCGGTGCGCGAGGCCGAGGCACTGGTGAAGAAGCTCGCGGCCGAGTTCACGCTCACGCCCTCGCGACGCGGCAATGCCGGCGAGAAGTCGCGCGACCTGCAGCGCGTGGAAGAAGAGCTGGCCGACCTGCTCACGGCCGAGGTCGAGGTGCGCATCAAGAAGCGCACGAAGCGCGGCGAGAGCGGCGAGCTGGCGATCCACTTCGGCTCCATCGAAGCACTCAACGGGCTCATCGAGCGCATCCGCCGAACGGCCTAGTTCGGTCCGGGTTGCGAAGACGGACCCCAGCGTTCGTTTGATTGATTCCTGCAATCCTTTGCGCGTATCCTCGATCGCGGTTTTTCTTTCAGCCCTGCAAGACCACCACCATCGAAACGAGGGAGTCGACCATGCCGTTCTTCGCCACCAAGTTCCCGCTCGCCGCAGTCGCCGTCGGCGCGTTGCTGCTCACGGGCTGCGCCACCACCGACATGCAGATGGGCAGCCAATCGGCCAAGACCATGGCCACGGGCAGCGCCGCCGGCGGTGCCACCTCGGGTGAGAGCAGCCAGCTCGAGCGCTGCGAATCGCCGCTCGGGACCGTGTCGCTGGTCGAGAACGTCAACGCCGGCTGGTACACCATCCTCACGGGCGAGTACCGCCTGCCGCCTACTGCAAATCTGTTGCGTTTGCTGGTGCAGCAGTCGAACTGCTTCATCGTCGTCGAGCGCGGCGCGGCCGGCATGAACGCGATGACGCGTGAACGCGCGCTGCAGCAGTCGGGCGAGATGCGCGGCGGCAGCAACTTCGGCCGCGGCCAGATGGTGGCCTCCGACTACGGCCTGTCGCCCGAGATCGTGTTCAGCAACAGCGATGCCGGCGGCATCGGCGGCGCGCTCGGCGGCCTCGTGGGGGGCGGCCGTGGCCGTGCCATCGCAGCCGTCGGCGGCAGCCTGCAGACCAAGGAAGCCAGCGCCTTGCTGACGCTCATCGACAACCGCTCGGGCGTGCAGGTCGCGGCAGCCGAGGGCAGCGCCTCCAAGACCGACTTCGGCGCCTTCGGTGGCCTGGCCGGCCGCAGCGGCGCCGGTGGCCTCGGCGGCTACACCAACACGGCGCAGGGCAAGGTGATTGCCGCAGCCTTCATGGACGCCTTCAACCAGATGGTTCGTTCGCTGCGCAACTACAAGGCGCAGACGGTGCGCGGCCAGGGCCTGGGCGGCGGTGGCCGCTTGGGTGTCGATGGGGGCGCTGCGCCTTCGCAGACCTACGTGCCGCCGGAGCCGGCACCGGCACGTCGCCGCAGGTAAGAACAGGACGCGGGCCTTCGGGCCACGAAAAAGCCCGGCGCTCTTGCGAGCCGCCGGGCTTTTTCATTGATGCGTGATCGCGAGGGATCAGAGGCTGAAGATCTTGCCCGGGTTCATGATGTTCTTCGGATCGAGCGCGCGCTTGATCGTGCGCATCATGTCGATCGCGCCCACGCCGGCTTCGGTCACCAGGAAGTCCATCTTGTGCAGGCCCACGCCGTGCTCGCCCGTGCAGGTGCCTTCGAGCGCCAACGCGCGGCTCACCAGCGCGTGGTTCAGTTCTTCGGCCTTCACGCGCTCTTCGGGGATGTTCGGGTCGAGCAGGTAGCCGAAGTGGAAGTTGCCGTCGCCCACGTGGCCGACGAGGAAGTAGGGGATGCCGCTGGCATCGGCTTCGGCCACCGAGTCGAGCAGGCAGTCGGCCAGGCGCGAGATCGGCACGCAGGTGTCGGTCGAGATCACGCGGCAGCCCGGGCGCGACTGCACGGCCGCGAAGTAGCTGTTGTGCCGCGCGGTCCACAGGCGCGTGCGTTCTTCCGGCGTGCTGGCCCATTCGAAGGCGTTGCCGCCGTGGCCGCTGGCGAGTTCCTGCACCGTTTCGGCCTGTTCCTTCACGCCCGCGGGCGAGCCGTGGAATTCCATCAGCAGCATCGGTTCTTCGCGCAGGTTGAGCTTGGCGTAGGCGTTCACCATGCGCACCGTGTTCACGTCGATCAGTTCCACGCGCGCGATCGGCACGCCCAGCTGAATCGTCTCGATGGTGGTGCGCACCGCGGCCTCGATGCTCGGGAACGAGCAGATCGCGGCCGACACCGCCTCGGGCAGCGGGTAGATGCGCAGCGTGACCTCGGTCACCACGCCCAGCGTGCCTTCGCTGCCCACCATGAGGCGCGTGAGGTCGTAGCCGGCCGACGACTTCTTGGCGCGCGTGCCGGTGCGGATGATGTCGCCGCTGGCCGTGACCACTTCGAGCGCCAGCACGTTCTCGCGCATCGTGCCGTAGCGCACCGCGTTCGTGCCGCTGGCGCGCGTGGCTGTCATGCCGCCGATGGAGGCGTCGGCGCCCGGGTCGATGGGGAAGAACAGGCCCGTGCTCTTGATCTCTTCGTTGAGCTGCTTGCGCGTGACACCCGGCTGCACCGTCACCGTGAGGTCGTCGGCGTTGATCGACAGCACCTGGTTCATGCGCGACACGTCGATGCTGATGCCGCCTTGCACCGCGAGCAGGTGGCCTTCGAGCGAAGAGCCCACGCCGAAGGGAATGACCGGCACGCTGTGCTCGCTGGCGAGCTTCACGGCATCTGCAACATCCTGCGTGCTTTCGGCGAACACCACGGCCGCGGGCGGCGGTGCGTCGAATGACGACTCGTCGCGCCCGTGCTGCGTGCGCACCGCCATCGCCGTGGAACAGTTGTCGCCGAAGCGCGCCTTCAGCCCGTCGATCAGGGCTGCGGGGACATCGCGCAGATGAAGCGCCGGCATCAGGTGCGAGGTGGAAGTCGGGGCGTTCATCGGGCGTCTCCTGGAGGGGCTGAGGGGGATCGGTCATTTTACGGAGCGCGCACCATAATGCGCTTCGGTAAAAGACATGAACCCCACGACCCTTGCAGCCCTCGCGGCCTTTCCCTCGCAGCTCGAAGCCCACTACGCGGCCATTCCCAAAGCCTTTCGGCATTGGGCGCCGCCTTCGTGGGAGGGCGTGCCCAGCGAGGCCTTCACCGCCATCGAGCAGCTGTGCCATGTGCGCGACATCGAGATCGAGGGCTACCACGTGCGCTTTCGCCGCACGCTCGCCGAGACCCATCCGACGCTCGCATCGATCGACAGCGAGCCGCTGGCCATCGAGCGCCATTACGCCGCGGCCGACCCTGCAGCGGTGCTCGCCGAGTTCCGCCAGGCGCGCGTGCAGACGATGGAAATCATCTCGCAGCTCAGCGACGCGCAACTGGCGCGCACGGCCGTGTTCGAGGGCTACGGCCCGCTCACGATGCGCAGCCTCATCCATTACCTGTGCAGCCACGACCATCAGCATCTGGCCGGACTGCAATGGCTGGCCGGCAAGATCGACGCCGCCGGCCTTTCGACCTGAACCGAGGAGCGCCCATGGGCAACCGACTTTCCCAGATCGCCACCCGCACCGGCGACGACGGCACCACCGGCCTGGGCGACAACACCCGCGTGCCCAAGGACCACCTGCGCGTGCACGCGATGGGCGACGTGGACGAACTCAACTCGCACATCGGCGTGCTGCTGTGCGAACCGCTGCCAGAGCCCGTGCGCGAGCTGCTGGTCGATGTGCAGCACCAGCTGTTCAACCTTGGCGGCGAGCTCTCGATGCCCGGTTTCACGCTGCTCAAGCCCGAGGCGCTGCTGCAGATCGACAACGCGCTGGCCGACCACAACGCCGCCTTGCCGCGCCTGGCCGAATTCATCCTGCCCGCCGGCACGCGCGCCGCTTCGCTGGCGCACGTGTGCCGCACCGTGGCGCGGCGTGCCGAGCGCGCCGTGGTGTCGCTGGGCGCCACCACCGAACTCAACGACGCGCCGCGCCAGTACCTCAACCGGCTCAGCGACCTGCTCTTCGTGCTCGCGCGCGTGCTCAACCGCATGAACGGCGGCGACGACGTGTACTGGAAGAGCGAACGCATGGCCCGCGCGGCCGCCGCCGAATCCGAAGACCACTCCCAGGGGACGACGCCATGAAGAAGCTTCACATCACCGCCGCATCGCTCGCCGCCATCGCCGCCGCGCTCTGCCTGCCCGTCACCGCGCAGGCGCAGAGCGCCGACAACCCGCCCCAGGCCGAACGCGCCCACACGATCAAGTCGCCCTCGCGCAGCGGCAAGGTGGTGGGCAGCGTGCAACGCGGCACCAACGCCGCCGGCCGCGGCGTCAACCGCGCCGATGCCGCTACGCGGCGCGGTGTGAGCAACGTGTCGGAAAAAGCCAGCCGGCCCGTGCGCAACGTGGGCGAGTCCTTCGGACGCAAGCTGGCACCGGGCTCGAGTGGCCGCGCTGCGCCGCCGCCTGTGGGGCCGCAGGGCAACGCGCCTTGATTCGTTGCTGCTGTTCGTTCAGGGCGATGCTCCCGCCGACGCGGTACCTTGCTCCGCGAATGTCCCCCGGCCTGCGGCCTCCTCCTTGATTTCGCTGCGCAAGGCACCGCATCGGCGTGAGCGCTGGGCAGTGCGGTCGTTGATCGGCCGCACACCAGCGCCGCTTCCCGTGCGCAGGACACTGGGTGCTTCCCGCAGCGAAATCAAGGAGGAGGGCGAAGCCCGGGGGACATTCGCGGAGGGAAGTACCCGGTGGCCTGTGCACGCGCCCCGAACCCACCGAAAGGAAAGCCCACAGACATGGCAAGAAACATAGAGATCAAGGCCCACATCGACAGCGTCGACCGCATCGCAGAAATCGTCGCAACGCTCACCGACCAGGGCCCCATCGAGATCGCCCAGGACGACACCTTCTTCCGCTGCGAGCACAGCGCCGACCGCCTCAAGCTGCGCACCTTCGCGCCCGACCGCGCCGAGCTCATCTTCTACCGCCGCGCCGACAGCACCGGCCCGAAGGAATCGTTCTACCTGATCACGCCCACCGCCACGCCCGACGCGCTGCGCGAATCGCTCACGCTCGCCTGGGGCCAGGCCGGCCGCGTGCGCAAGCAGCGCCGCCTGTTCCTCGTGGGCCGCACGCGCGTGCACCTCGACCGCGTCGAAGGCCTCGGTGAATTCCTCGAACTCGAAGTGGTGCTGCAAGACGGCGAGCCCGCCGACGCCGGCGTGGCCGAAGCCCATGCGCTCATGGCCCGGCTCGGCGTCGCTGAAGACCAACTGGTGCAGGGCGCCTACGTCGACCTGTTGCGCGCGCAGGCCGCGCCTTCCAAGGCGGGAGCAACTGCGAGGGAGCGTCTCGAGAAATGGCTCGAGATCAACCTCCAGGAGGTGCACGCAGACCTGGCACCAGGATGCACAGAGGCGGCCATCGCTGAGTTCGAGCGCGAAGTCGGCAGGAGCTTTCCCGCGTCGCTGAAAGACTTGTACAGAGCACACGACGGGCAGGCAGGGACTGCCAACACCGGGCCGTTCTATGGCTTGTCGTTCTTGTCGATGGCGCAGTCGAAGGGCCACTGGATCGACTGGAAGAAGATCGCCGACGAGACCTCGCCTGAGGTCATGGAGGGAGCAAGCATGTTCTCGAAGTCGGCATCGGCGGGCACCGTCAAGGAGATCTACGCGAACGCGTACTGGATTCCGTTCGCGTACGACCACGGTGGCAACTACCTCGGAGTTGATCTGGACCCGGGACCACGTGGAACGATCGGGCAAGTCATCAACTTCGGGCGAGACGAAGACGAGAAGTTCGTCGTCGCGAGTTCTGTTGCGGCCTTTCTGGAGTGGCTGGTGGACCAATTGGAATCGGGCAACTCAACGGTCAGACTCGAAGACGATGGCGGACGAAGCCTCAACACGAAGGAGCCCGAGATGTCTCATTTCCTGGACGCCATCAAGATTCTCTTTGCTTCACAGCGTGGTGCCTGAACGACTGGAGGCACGCTGCGCCGAGCAAGCCGAAAGCCAACTGGTGCAGGGCGCCTACGTCGACCTGTTGCGCGCGCAGGCCGCCTGAGCCATCGGACAGCCCGCGGGCACGCGCGCCAGCAGGTCTTGCCGCAGCGCGTTCAGCTCGGCGATCTTCTGGTCGATGACCGAGACCTTGTCGGCCAACAGCGCCGCAATCGCCTGGTCGGGCGCGGCCGACTCCCACACCGCGGGCAGGTTGTCGCCGATCTCGTGGAGGCTGAAGCCGAGCTTCTGCGCGGTGCGGATGTAGCCCACCATCTGCACGGTTTCCTTCGCATAGACCCGGTAGCCGTTGCTGCCACGCTGCGCGCGAATCAGGCCGCGCTCTTCGTAGAAGCGCAGCGTGTCGCGGCTCAAGCCCGTCGCCGAAGCCAGCTGGCCGATCTGCATGGTCGTGGTTCCTTCGCCGAAGAATGTGCTTGACCCTGGAGCGTACCCGAGGCTTTAGCTTCCGGGGCTTCTTCACTCCCTGCAGGGCTCTTCTTCATGATCGCGCTTCCCACCTACCAACGCATCGTCCGCGCCAGCGCCTGGTACGACCTCGTGGTGACCATCGGCTTCGCCACGCCGTGGACCTTTGCCGCAGTGCACGCTCTGCTGCTGTGGACCATCCAGACGCTGCAGCTGCCGGGCAGCTTCCCGGCCTTCGACCCCGTGCACATGCTGATGGCCAACCTGCTTGGCTCTGTGGTCACCGTCTGGGCCGTGCTGCGCATCCGCGATCCGCGCCTGCGCTATGGCCGCTACGACGTCGTGGCGCGCTTCCTGTTCGCGACCTGGCAGGTCTACGCCGTGACGCAGGGCGCCAGCCTGATCATCCTCGGCTTCACCGCGATGGAACTGCTGTTCGGCGTGCTCGAGAGCCTGCCGGTGCGCAGTGCCACAGCAGGCGCACCGATGCGCTCCAACAGCGCAACAAACCTCAGCGCCAGCCCGCAGCCTTGAGCTGCTCGGCCAGCTGCTGCGCCACCTGGGCGTAGCCCTTCGCGTTCGCGTGGATGCGGTCCGAGCGCAGGGCCGCATCCGACAGCACGCTCGAATACACACCGGCGACCAGCAGCGCCTGCCCCGACTTCGCCACCTCTTCGTAGAACGGCGCGTCGCTGAGCGAGCCGACCACCGCGCGCATCGCATCGGGCGCCGGCGTGGCCAGCACCGCCACATGCGACGTGTGCGCGCGCGCCTGCTCGATCAATGCCGCAAGGTTCTCGCGCGTGCTGGCGGGCGACACGCCGCGCAGCATGTCGTTGCCGCCGATGCCGATCAGGATCGCGTCGTAGCTGCCGGCGGCCAGCAGCGCGGGCAGGCGCTCCAGCGCACCCGCCGAGGTGTCGCCGTTGACGCCCGCGTTCTCGACCTGCCAGCCCGTGAGCTCGCCCAGCTTCGCGGGCCATGCCGTGTCGGGCGATGCGCCGTAGCCGAAGGTCAGGCTGTCGCCCAGCGCCAGCACGCGGGCATCGGGCTTCAACGCGTTGGCTGAGGCCTTTCGTTTGCCGCACGCGGAGAGCAGCAGGGCGGTGGCCGGCACGCCGGCGAGCATCTGGAGGAGGTGGCGTCGCTTCATGTGGCGCGCAGCTTAAACGAGGCCGCGCGGCCGTTGGCGTTTGCCCCTTCGCTTGCTCGGAAAGCGCATAAGCCTCTCCGTTTTCGTTCCTTCCCGGCGCCGGGACAGCGGCGAAGAATCGCGGCCCTGCACATCCTTTCACTGCCACCGAGGTCCGACGCCATGCTGCCGCCGCTGTTCACCCGCCATCGTTTCCTGCGCCATGCGGTCGCACTGTCCGCCGCCTTGCTGGCCGCGCCGCTCGCGGCCTGGGCCGCACCCGCCAGCGGCGAGCCCGTGTGGTTCGGCGTGAGCGGCCCGCTCACCGGACAGAACGCGCAGTACGGCGCGCAGTGGAAGGCCGGCTTCGACCTCGCGCTGGAGCACATCAACGCGCAGGGCGGCATCCATGGCCGTCCGCTGGCCTACAACTTCGAGGACAGCCAGAGCGACCCGCGCCAGTCCGTCGCCATTGCGCAGAAGCTCGTGAACGACAAGCGCGTGCTTATCGAACTGGGCGACTTCTCCAGCCCCGCCTCGATGGCCGCCTCGCCCATCTACCAGCGCGCGGGCCTCGTGCAGCTGGGCTTCACCAACTCGCACCCCGACTTCACCAAGGGCGGCGACTACATCTGGAGCCCCTCGATCAGCCAGGCCGACGCGCAGCCGCTGCTGGCCGACCTCGCCGTGAAGACGCTGGGCTTCAAGCGCATCGCCGTGCTGTTCCTGAACACCGACTGGGGCCGCACCAGCAAGGACGTGCTCGTGAAGGCCGCGCAGGAACGCGGCGCGCAGCTCGCCATTGCCGAGGGCTACCAGCCCGACGAGAAAGACTTCCGCTCGACCCTGGTGCGCGTGCGCGACGCCAACCCCGACGGCGTGGTACTCATCTCGTACTACCCCGACGGCGCGCTCATCGCGGGCCAGGTGCGCAGCGTGGGCCTGAAGCAGCCGATCGCCGCCGTGGGCTCGGTCTACTCGCCCAAGTTCATCGAGCTCGGCGGCGCGGCCGTGAACGGCATCCACACCAACACCGCCTTCTTCCCCGAGGAGCCGCGCACCGAAGTGCAGGCCTTCGTGAAGAGCTTCCGCGCCAAGTACAGCAAGGAACCCGACGCCTTCAACGCCTATGCCTACGACGCCGTGGTGTATGCGGCCGCCGCGCTGCGCGAAGCCGGCCCCAAGGCCGACCGCAAGGCCGTGCGCGACGCGTTCTACAAGATCAAGGACGTGCCCAGCGTCATCTTCGGCAAGGCCACCTTCGATGCGCAGACGCGCCGCGTGATCGGCGTGAAGAGCGTCAACCTGGTGGTGAAGGACGGCAAGTGGGCGCAGATCGACGAGAAGGCGGCGGCGCTGGCATCGGCCAAGTAGATGAGCTTCACCTCCTTCTTCGACCACACGGTCAACGGCCTGATCATCGGCAACATCTATGCGTTGCTGGCGGTCGGGCTCGCGCTGATCTTCGGCGTCTCGCACCTCATCAACTTCGCGCACGGCTCGGTCTACACCGTGGGCGCGTACATCGGCTGGGCGAGCATCACCTACCTGCACACGCCGCTGCCCATCACGATCGCGCTGGTGGTGATCGGCTCGGGCGCGCTCGGCATGCTCATCGAGCGCGTGGGCCTGCGGCCGCTGCAGGGCGCCGCGCGCATCGCGCCGCTCCTGGCCACCATCGGCATCAGCTTCGTGCTCGACATCCTCGTGCAGCTGGTGTTCAGCCCCGACCCGCGCGCGCTGCCCACGCAGCTGCCCGACTGGCGCCTGCAGATCGGCACCGGCACCATCGGCGCGCTCGACCTCTTGATCGCGGGCATCGGCATCGCGAGCGCGGCCGTGCTGTTCGGCTTCCTGCGTTTCACGAAGCTGGGCTGGGCCGTGCGCGCCACCGCGCAGGACCGCGACGCCGCGCAGCAGATGGGCGTGGACGTGAACCGCGTGAACCAGACCGTGTTCGCCATCGCCGCCGCACTGGGCGGGCTCTCGGGCCTGCTGGTGGGCATGTACTACAACAACATCAGCCCGGCGATGAGCTTCCAGGCCACGCTCAAGGGCGTGGTGGCGACGGTGGTCGGTGGCGTGGGCAATGTGCCGGGCGCCATCGTCGGCAGCCTGCTGCTGGGGCTCATCGAAAGCTATGGCGTGGCGATCCTCGGCACGCCGTACCGCAACCTGTTTGCCTTCGCGCTGCTGCTGGTCATCCTGGTGTGGAAGCCCAATGGCCTCTTCGGCCGCAAGCGTGTGCTGCCGCCCGAGCCGCTCACCGGCACCTTCATCGCACCGAGCAAGCCGTGGCGCGTGCCGCCGCGCCTGTTGCTCGCGCTGTTCGCCGCGGCCGTGCTGCTGCCGCTGTTCGATCCCTCGCCCTATGTGCTGCAGACGCTCACCAACGCGTGGCTCTACGGTGCGCTCGCGCTGAGTCTTACGCTGGTGGCCGGCACCATCGGCCAGATCTCGCTGGGCCATGCGGGGCTGCTGGCCATCGGCGCATATGCCTCGTCGCTGCTGGTGCTCGACCTGCACCTGCCGGTGGGCACGGGCATCGTGGCCGCGGGCGTGCTCACCTCGCTGATCGGCACGGCGCTGATCTTCCCGGCCTTCCGGCTGCGCGGGCACTACGTGTCGATCGCCACGCTGGGCATCGGCGAGATCGTGGCGCTCACCATCCTCAACTGGGAAAGCCTCACGCGCGGGCCCATCGGCGTCTCGGGCATTCCGCCGCTGTCGCTGTTCGGGCGCGATGCGTCGTCGAACGAGGCGATCTACTGGGCCTCGTTCGGTGCGCTGGTGCTGCTGGCCCTGCTGCAGTGGCGCCTCTTGCGCTCGCACCTGGGCCGCACCTTCCGCGCGGTGCGCGAGGACGAGGTGGCCGCGCGCGCCTACGGCGTGAGCCCCGACCGCTACAAGGCGCTGGCCTTCGGCTTCGGCGGCTTCGCAGCGGGCGTGAGCGGCGCCTTCACCGCGCACATGTACTCGTACATCAACCACGAGACCTTCGGCTCGCAGATCTCGATCCTCGCGCTCACCATGGTGATCCTCGGCGGGCTCGGGAACATCAGCGGCGCATTGCTGGGTGCAGTCGCACTCGTGAGCCTGCCCGAGCTGTTCCGCGTGACGGCCGAGTACCGCATGCTGATCTACGGCGTGGCGCTCCTGCTCCTCATCCGCTTCCGTCCCCAAGGCCTGCTCGGCACCGTCTGAAAGAACCACACACCATGAGCCACCTCAACGACTACCTCGCCGAGAAACGCACCGCCGTGCTGGCACGCAACGCCGCCGTCGCGGCTGGCACTGCGCAACCTTCGCAGCTCAAGGCCAGCGTGCGCGCCGAAGGCCGCAGCGGCGTGCGCCGCCTGCGCATCCGCGAGCACCAGGTGATCAGCGACAGCCCGCCCGATTTCGCGGGCTACAACCTCGGCCCGAGTTCGCCCGAGCTGCAGTTGGGCGTGCTCGGCACCTGCGTGACGCACATCTTCCTGATCCAGGCGGCCGAACGCCAGGTGCCGCTCGAAAGCCTCGAGGTCGAGGTGACCGGCGTCATCGACCCGCGCGGCGGCAAGCCGGGCCACGAGCAGACGCCGATCTGGCCGCACGAGATCGGCTACACCGTGCACATCGATTCGCCCGCGAGCCGCGAAGAGATCGATGCGCTGTTCGAAGCGGTGGAGCGCAACTGCCCCATCCTCAATCTGCTGCGCAACCCGCAGACGATCCGCGCCGAGGTGAAGCTCGTGAACTCGAAGGCGAAGGTCGCCGATGCCGTCGCTGCTTGAGGTCCGCGGCCTCGTGCGCCGCTTCGGCGGGCTCACGGCCGTCAACGCCGTCGACCTGCAGGTGGACGAGGGCGAACTGCTGAGCGTGATCGGCCCGAACGGTGCCGGCAAGACCACGCTGTTCAACCTCGTCACCGGCCTCGACAGGCCCGATGCCGGGCAGGTGCGCTTCGACGGCCACGACATCACTGGCCTGCCCGCGCAACAGCTCGCACAGCGCGGCCTGGCGCGCACCTTCCAGCACGGGCGCGTGTTCGCGAACCTCTCGGTGCTCGACAACGTGCTGGTCGGCGCGCACACGCGGCTGCGCGCCGTGAAACCGCGCGTGGGCGGCGTGCCGGGCCTCGGGGCGCTGGCGGAGCTGGCACTCGCACTGGTGCAGCCAGGGGCGGTGCGGCGCGAGGAAGAAGCCCTGCGCGACGAGGCGCGCGAGATCATCGCGCTCTTCGGCGAACGTCTCACGCCGCGCACCGACCATCCGGCCTACAGCCTCTCGTACGCCAACCGCCGCCGCGTGGAGATCGCGCGCGCGCTCGCGCTGCGGCCGCGCCTGCTGCTGCTCGACGAGCCCACGGCCGGCATGAACGAGAGCGAGACGGCCGAGATGCTGGAGATCATTCGCGGCCTCAAGGCGCGCGGCCAGACCATCCTGCTGATCGAGCACAAGCTCGACCTCGTGATGCAGCTGTCCGACCGCGTGGCCGTGCTCGACGATGGCCGCAAGATCGCCGAAGGCCTGCCCGACGACGTGCGCAACGACCCCGCGGTGATCGAGGCCTACCTCGGCCATCGCCAGGTCGGTCAAGCGCAGGAAGAAGCGGTGCCCGCATGATCGCCACCGTCGCGCGCACCGGCCTGTCGCCTTCTTCCCTCTGGGGAGAGGGGAGAAACGACGACCTGCCTGAACGCGCCCTCGCGCAAGCACCGGTGAGTGCGGTGGCGCCCCTGCTGCAGCTCCAGAAGGTCAACAGCTTCTACGGCCCCGTGCAGGCCCACTTCGATCTCGACATCGAAGTGCGCAAGGGCCAGATCGTCAGCCTGCTCGGCGGCAACGCCAGCGGCAAGTCGACCACGATGAAGATCGTGCTCGGCCTGCTCAAGCCGCGTTCGGGCGAGGTCCGCTTCAACGGCGAATCGACGCTCGGCCTGAGCACGCCGCAGATCATCCGCAAGGGCATCGGCTCGGTGCCCGAGGCGCGCCGCCTGTTCCCCGCGATGACCGTGCGCGAGAACCTGCTCATGGGCGCCTATGCGCGCCGCGACCGCGCGGCCGTGGCCGACGACCTGGAACGCATGCTCGAGCTGTTCCCGCGCGTGGCGCAGCGCCTGGGCTTCCTGGCCGGCACGCTCTCGGGCGGCGAGCAGCAGATGGTGGCCATGGCGCGTGCGCTCATGGGCCGGCCGCAGCTGCTGTGCATGGACGAACCCACCATGGGCCTGTCGCCGCTGTACGTCGACAAGGTGCTCGAGCTCATCGCGCGCATCAACGCGCAGGGCGTCTCGGTCTTCATGGTCGAGCAGAACGCCAGCCTCGCGCTGCAGATCGCGCACCACGGCTACGTGCTGCAGACGGGCCGCATCGTGCTCTCGGGCCCGGCGCGCGCACTGCTGGCCGACGCGCGCATCCGCGATGCCTACCTGGGCGGCGAGGGCGCCGCCCGCACCGCCTCCTGACCACGACGACCCCTTTGCCGCGAGGAAGACCTTCACCATGCCCCTGACCCTCGACCACGTCGTGATCGCCGTGCACGACCTCGAACGCGCCATTGCCGACTACGCCGCGCTCGGCTTCCATGTGCTGCGCGGCGGCGACCATCCGGGCCGCAGCACGCACAACGCCCTCGTCGTGTTCAGCGACGGCAGCTATTTCGAACTCATCGCGTGGCGCGAACCCGCGCCCGCCGAGCGCTGGTGGCAGCTGCTGCAGCGGCACGGCGAAGGCATCGTCGACTTCGCGCTGTTGCCGCGCGACACCGCCGTCACCGTGGCCGATGCGAAAGCGCGCGGCCTCGTGCTCGAAGGCCCGCTCGACGGCGGGCGCGTGCGCCCCGACGGCGAACACCTGCGCTGGCAGACCGCGCGCGCCCCGTCGGCCGACCTGCCGTTCCTGTGCGGCGACCTCACGCGGCGCGCCCTGCGCGTGCCCGAGGGCGCCGCGCGCGTGCATCCCAACGGCGTGCTCGGCGTGGCCAGCCTGGCCATCGCCGTGCGCGACCTCGATGCCACGCTGGCGCGCTACCGCGCCTTGCTGGGCACGGTCTCCGACGACACGAGCACGCACATCGGCGAACCCGTGGCCGTGCCTGCCAGCCAGGTGCGCGTGGCGGTAATCGCGCTCGGCAGCAGCGTGCTCGTGCTGTCGTCACCGCGCGACCGTGCCCCGGCGGCGGAGCTGGGCGGTGACGCGCTCGCACAGCGCCTCGCCGTGCGCGGCGAGGGCCCTTACGCGCTGGTGCTGCACACCGACCGGCCGCAATCGACCGGCACCTTCGACCTCGCACGCGCGCATGGCGCATGGATCGAACTCGACCTGCCGCCGGTGGACGCGCTGGAAGCGCAAGGCCGCGTGCGCGCCGACGCGGCGAACAGCACGGTGGGCGGGTAGGGCGCAGCCCTAGCGGCCGCCCAGGTGCGCCTTGCGCAGCGCGGCCCGCATCTTCTTCTGCAGCGCCGGCCCGCCCTTTTCCAGCGCGGCCGCGGGCGCGCCGCTCTCGGCCGTCACCGGCCGGTGCTTGCGCCCCCAGATGCCGAGCTGCGTGATCACCGGCAGCAGGTCGATGCCCACCGGCGTGAGGCTGTAGAGCGCCTTCTGCTTGTGCGTGGGGTCGTCGGTCTTGCTGAGCACGCCGTGTTCGACCAGCGTGTTCAGCCGCTCGGTGAGGATGTTCGAGGAGATGCCTTCCTCGGACTGCAGGAACTCGCGGAAGTGCCGCTTGTCCGCAAACATCAGGTCGCGAACGATCAGCAGGCTCCAGCGGTCGCCGACGACTTCGAGCGCGAGGTTGATCGGGCACTGGGACTTCTGCTGGATGGCCATCGGGATTTCGCCGGTTCGAGAAACTGCTTGCATTTTCGCACCAGTTTGAGAATACTGAAACTGCTTGCATTTCGAGATCGGCTTGCGCAAGCGACCTGAAGGAGACGCCGATGCGAAAGCTCATCGTGCAAATGCAGATGTCGGTCGACGGGTTCGTGTCGCCGGCCAACGGCGACATCGACTGGCAGCTGTGGGGCTGGGGCGACCGGTGGCGCTGGGACGCGGCGCTCAAGCGCGACTTCAACGCCGTGTTCGCGGGCGTCGGCACCCTCCTGCTGAGCCGCAAGATCATCGAGGAGGGCTACCTCGACCACTGGGGCCGCGCCGCGACGCGCTTTCCGGCGAACCCCGACTACGCCTTTGCCCAGCGGATCGTCGAGGCGCGCAAGGTCGTGCTCACCAACAAGCTGCAGGCCTCGCGCTGGGAACGCACCGACATCGCGCGCGGTGCCATGGCCGACGAAGTGAACGCGCTCAAGCGCCAGCCGGGCCAGGACATCCTCAGCATCGGCGGTGTCGGCTTTGCGTCGTCGCTCACGTCGGCGGGGCTGGTCGACGAGTTCCAGTTCTTCGTGAACCCCACGGCCGTCGGCGCGGGCCGCTCGGTGTTCCACGACACGCGCCAGGGCCATGCGCTGCGCCTGCTCGGATCGACCGCCTACGACTGCGGCATGGTGGTGAACCGCTACGCGCCCGCGTGAAGTCCGTCACGCGCGTGCAGGACAACACGCCGTGGAGATACCTGCGCTTACCGGATTTCATCTGACGGTGACCTGACGCACCCGAAGCAGACACACGCGCTGCACAGAATGGAGGCGTCATCACAGACACACAAAAGGAGTTCCAGATGATCTTCCGTACCAAGCGCTTCACCACTGCCGCCGTTGCGGCGCTCGCAATGTCCCTGGCAGCAGGCAGCGTGCTGGCGCAAGATCGCCGGGGCGACGACCACCGCCCGGGCGGCGGCCGCTACGAGCAGCGCGATGACCACCGTCCTGGCGGCGGTCGTTATGACCAGCGCGACGACCATCGCGGGCATCGCGGCCCTCACGCCGGCTACCGCGGCGACCAGGACTTCCGCGACGGCCGCCAGTTCGACCGCCGGGGCTTCCCGCAGCCGCACACCGAGTGGCGCCGTGGCGGCCGCGTGCCGACCGAGTACCGGGGCCGCAACTACGTGGTGAACGACTGGCGCGCCTACCGCCTGCAGCAGCCGCCGCGCGGCTACCAGTGGGTGGGCGTGGGTGGCGACTACGTGCTCGCAGCCATTGCCACCGGCCTCATCGCGCAGATCATCGCGGGTCAGTAAGCCTTCGCACTGCGCTCGCACCGCGCACATGCAAAAACCGCCACAGGAGACTGTGGCGGTTTTTCTTTGGGGAACTGGGGGAGGGGCTTGTCAGGCCACCGCGGTGGCGGCCGATTGGGCGCACACGTTGCGCCCGGTGATGGTGAGGCGCAAACCGCCGCCATGCCATTCGAGCCAGTTGAGATCGACATACGCGTCGATGTCGCGATCGTCGATGCGATCGGCCTGGCGGCTTTGCAGCAGCTCGACCGTGGCGGGCAGGGCACGTTTCAGGCGTTCGCGCTTCTCCGCTGCATCGGCCGCCTTTTGGGCGGCCCGGGTGGCCTGTAGTTGCTGCTGCTGCTGCGAAGTCGATGCCATTGCTGATCCGTTCCGGAAGCCAAGGAATTAACCCGAATGTACGCCGCTTGTGTGAAGCTGCGCGCATTCTTTTCAACCCTGGAGCCGGAAGTGTCGATTTCGTTGCGCTTGAGCTAAATCTCGTAGTGAGACACCTTGACCTCGTCGCCCAAGGCCTTCTCGACAATCGCGCGCGTCAAGGTCGGCGCAAACGACTCGATGAACGCGTAGACATATTTGCGCAGGTAGGTGCCGCGCCGCACCGCGAGCTTGGTGAGGTTGATGCCGAACAGCCGCCCCGCATCGAGCGCGCGCAGCTGCGTGTCGCGCTCGGCCTCGTAGGCCACGCCGGCGACGATGCCCACGCCCAGGCCCAGCTGCACGTAGGTCTTGATGACGTCGGCGTCCATCGCGGCCAGCACGATGTTGGGCTGAAGGCCGCGCTGCTCGAACGCCTCGTCGATGCGCGAGCGGCCCGTGAAGCCCGTGTCGTATGTGATCAGCGGATGCTGCGTGAGCGCCTCCAGCGTAAGCGGCGCGTCGAGCAGCGGATGCCCCGGCGGCACGATCACCGAGTGCGTCCAGCGGTAGCAGGGCAGGGCGACCAGCTGCGGGTAGTCGCCCAGCGCCTCGGTGGCGATGCCCACGTCGGCCTCGCCGTCGAGCAGCATCTGCGCGATCTGCTTGGGCGAGCCCTGGTGCAGGTGCAGTTTCACGTTCGGGAACTGCGCGCGGAATTCCTGCACCGCCACCGGCATCGCATAGCGCGCCTGCGAGTGCGTGGCCGCCACCGAGAGCAGGCCGCTTTGCTGCGCCACGAACTCCTGGCCTGCGTGCTTGAGGTTGCTGCTTTCCATCAGCATGCGCTCGATGATCGGCAGCACGTGGCCGCCGGGCTCGGTGAGGCCCGTGAGCCGCTTGCCGGCGCGCACGAAGAGCTCGATGCCGAGTTCTTCCTCGAGTTCGCGGATCTGCCGGCTCACGCCGGGCTGCGAGGTGTGAAGGGTGTGGGCGACCTCGGTCAGGTTGAAGCCGCAACGAACGGCCTCGCGTACCGAGCGCAGTTGTTGAAAGTTCATCGGGCGCGCAGGAGGAAAAAAGAGGTCTGGACCCCGGGTCGGGGCCGACCGGCGATTCTCGGCAGAAGTGCTTATGCGGGGAACGATGCGTTTGTTGGTTCCACATGAGCAAAACATCTATGAAGCCATTCTGCATGGGGAAGTTGATATTTCGCACGACTGTGCTAAAGTCCGCCGCATGGACGCCAAGACCCAGAAAAGCGAACTCACCCGCGCCGCCATCGTCGGCGCGGCGATGCACCTCGCGCTGGCCGAGGGGCTGGAGGCGATCTCGCTGCAGGCCGTGGCGAGCCGGCTCGGGCTGTCCAAGAGCGGCGTGTTCTCGCGCGTGGGGTCGCGCGAGGCGCTGCAGAAGGCCGTCATCGAGGAGTACGGCCGCGGCTTCCTGGCCGAGGTGTTCGTGCCCGCCATGCAGAAGCCCAAGGGCCTGCCCCGCCTGAACGACATCGTCGCGCGCTGGATCGCCCGCACGCGCGACGTCGAAGCGCAGAACGGCTGCCTCTACGTGGCCGGGGCCTTCGAGTTCGACGACCGCGAAGGCGAGCTGCGCGACCTGCTCTTCGACGAGATCACGCGCTGGCGTGCCGCGCTGCGCCGCACGGTGCTGCAGGCGGTCGAGACCGGCGAGCTCCAGGCCGACACCGACCCGGCCCAGCTCGTGAGCGAGATCAACGGGATCATGATGAACCAGCTGCACGACGCGCGCTTCCTGCGCGACGGGCATGCGGCCGAGCGCGCGGGCCAGACCTGGCAGCGCCTTCTTTCCAGCTACCGCGCCTGAGGCGCACCCGCAGACGACGGCCACCGCCTCTTCGTTTGCCTTAATTTCGCACCACCGTGCGATAAAAAAGGAGAAGCACCATGCTGATCATTGCCCTCTTCATCGCCGCCTACGCGGCCCTCCTCGGTGTGCGCGGCGTGCAGGACACGCTGCGCAGCCTGCCGCGCAGCAACCAGGACTGGGTCTGGTACTGAGCCCCTGAACGAAAGCCTTCCTCATGACCACCACCACCCACACCACCGCCCCCGTGGGCTACTACAGCGCCAGCCCGCTGATGCGCGCGATGCGCTTCGGCCTCGGCGCCTCGCAACGCCTGTGGCCCGCGCTCGGCGTGCGCGCGGCCTACCGCGTGTTCGGCACGCCGTTGCCGCCCAAATGGCTGTACCGCGGCCAGCAGCCCGGTGCCGACTGGCGCCGCGAGGCCTGGGCGTTCGAGGACGCGAACCTCGGCATCTACCACCTCGCCGCGCAGGACTCGGGCGCCGAGTCGGCGCCGGTCGTTCTGCTGGTGCACGGCTGGGGCGGCCACGCGGGCCAGATGCTGCCGCTGGCCCAGGCCGTCGCTGCGCAAGGCCTGCGGCCCGTGCTGCTGGAGATGCCGGCCCATGGCCGCAGCGCGGGCACGGCCAGCAACCTGCCGCAGTTCGCGCGCGCCATCGACTACGTGGCGGCGCGGCTGGGTGCCGACGGGCACGTGCTGCGCGCGGCGGTCGCGCATTCGCTGGGGGCCAATGCACTGGCCTATGCGGCGGGGCGCGGGCTGCCGGCGCAGCGGCTGGTGCTGCTGGCGCCGCCCGCCTCGCCGCGCGAGTACACGCGCTACTTCGCGCAGGTGTTCGGCCTCAGCGAGCGCACGCGGGCCGGCATGCAGCGCCTGATCGAGGCGCGTGAGGGCATCCTGATGCAGCAGCTGGAGCCCGCCGCCGTGGGCCCGCGCATCGCGCAGCCGACGCTCATCGTGCATGACCGCGACGACCGCGTGAACCGCTTCGCCGATGCCGAGGCCTTTCGCGATGCGATCGCCGGCGCGCGGCTCTTTCCCACGCAGGGCTGGGGCCATCGCCGCATCCTGAAAGAGCAGGCCGTGCTCGCGCAGGTCACGCAGTTCCTGGCGTAGCGGCCGGCGGTCACGTGCGCGTGAAACGGCGCCCCTAAACTGGGCGCCACCCATGGCCTTCGCCATGGACGACACACGCACCGACCAACACATGGGCAATCGTTCCTGGCTCTATCTCGAACACAGTCTTCCCGACACCGAAGAAGCATCGGCCGACGAAATCGCCGAAGCCAACAACAACTTCCCCGTACTCTGGCAGCTTCTGCTGGCCGATGGCGCGGCCGGCGACGCCATCGACCACCAGCGCGTCTTCGGCGATGCCGGCACTGACAACCTCGCCAGCGACGCGCACGCCGCGCTCGCGCGCATCCGGCAGCTGCACGCCTTTGTCGAGCGGCACCCGATGCTGCACACGCTGCCGCAGATCGCGCTGCAGTTCGAAGCCGTGGCGCTGCACCTGGCCGAACTGATCGACGACACGCCGGAGGGCAGCACGCCGCGCTTTTCCGCCAACCTCGACGAACTGTCCTGGCTGGGCGGAGACACGGAAGGCGAGGGCTTCATCGAACGCAACCGCCGCGAGTGCAATGAACTGTGGGCCGAGGTGCGCCGCTGCATCGACAGCGGCAACCACCCGGGTGTCGACGCGGCGCTGGGCATCAAGCGCTTCGCAGACTGGGAGTCCTGGGCCTGGGAGTTCGGCTTCGGCAGCCTGTCGCATCCCTACTTTGACGGCTACGAAGAGCCGCGCGACGAGCGCTTTGCCGACTTCGAGCCCGAAGAAGACGAGGACAACGACGAGCGTCCGGACTACGACAACCACCTGGGCGGCGACCTCTGGCGCTTCGAGGTCGACGGCCGCTGGGGCGTGATGCGCCTGGTGTACGACGACGAGGGCGCCAGCCATCGCACCACCGTGGCCGAGCCCGCGTGGGACGACATCCGCTACGCCGGTGGTAGCGACCCACGCCTGCTCTGGATCTCGCAAGGCGAGCGCTCCGGCCTGCTGCTCGCCGACGCCGAGGCACCGCGCGTGCTGCTCGAACCGCAGCTCGAGGAGGTTTGGGCCTTCGAGGGCGACGTTGCCACGGCCCTGGTCGGCGACCACGTCGGCCTGCTGCGCGCCGATGGCAGCTGGCTGCTCAAGCCCTCGGTCGACGAGGTCTGGAGCTTTGTCGAAGGCCGGGTGCGCGCCCGCGTGGGCGAGCGCATCGGGTACATCGACCTGCAGGGCCAGTGGACGATTTCGCCCCGGTTCGAAGAAGCCGAAGACTTCACGCCTTTCGGCCTCGCGCCCGCGCGCGCCGACGAGGGCGGCTGGGGGCTGGTGCGCTCGGACGGCGAATGGGCCGTGCCGCCGCATTTCGAAAGCCTTCAGTGGCGCCACGACTGGGAGGGTTTCGACGCCAAGCGCGACGGCAAGAGCGGGCTGCTCGACGCGCAAGGCCGCGTCGTGATCGAGCCGGTGTACGAGCAGGTCGACCTGCTCGAGGAATACCCCATCGAGATCCTGACGAGCGAAGACAACGATCCGTCGAACGAACGCGGCACCCCGGCCCGGCCGAAGCGCTTCGCCGTGGAACGCGCCGACGGCCTGTGCGGCCTGGTCGATGGGCAGGGCCGCGTGCTCGTGCCCTTCGACTACGGCCGCTTCGAGACCCTGGAGCCGCTGACCGGCGAGGAGCGCGGGCACGCCATGGTCCGGCGCGACCTGGTGCGCGTGGCGTCCAAGGGCGGGCGCACGGCGAAGAACGCGCCGTGGCTGCGCGGCATCTACGACGTGGCCGCCGGCCGCGAGCTGGTGCCGTGCCGGCACCGCACGCTCCAGCCGCTGGCCTGGGGCACGCAGGACTTCGGCTGGCTGGTCGCCGATCCGGTGCCGCGCAGCGCGAAGGTCGAGAAGGGGCAACTCGCCGTGGGCGTGCTGCGCGCCGATGGTGCCGTGCTGCACCCGCAGGCCTACCCGTGGATCACCGCCGCGTTGTCGGTCAGCGATGGTTGGCTGGCCGGGGCGGTCCGCTCCGAGCTGCGCAAGCGCTGGGGCGCGGGCGAGCCCGTGAAGGCCGTGCGCAACGACTCCGGCCTGTACGTCTGGCTGCACGCCGACGGCCGCGAGCAGGCGCACGCCGAGCACATGGCCGCGCGCCATGCTGCCGGCGACCTGCGGGCCGCCTACGAGCTGGCCTGCCACCTGCGCGACGGCGAGGGCATCGAGCCCGACCCGCGCGAAGCCTTGCGCTGGATGGCGCGCGCCGCCGGCGTGCGCGCGCCCGGCGACGCTCCCGCAACGGCGTTACCCGACGGCCTGCCCGTGGCGATGTGCGAGCTCTCGAAGATGCTGCGCTGGGACACGGCCGGCCTCGGCGCCGAACCCGCTCTGGCGCGCGCGTGGCTGCTGCACGCCATCGCCCACGGCGGCGAGGACGACGCCGCCACGCACGCCCATCTCGGCTACATGCTGACGGAAGGCGAGGGGGGCGAGCGCGACCTGGAAGGCGGCATGCGGCACTACGAACGGGCCGCCGAGCAGAACAACACGATGGCGCTCTACAACCTCGGCCTGGCGTACAAGCTCGGCGAACCGGGAGAGCCCGACCTGGCCCGCGCGATCGGCTACTTCCGCCGCGGCCACGAAGCCGGCGACGTCAGCGCCACGATGCAGCTCGGCCGCACGCTGTGCCTGCACGCAGGGGCGTTGGCCGAACAAGGCCAGGGAGAAACGGAAGTGAAGGCCTTGTACGCCGAAGCCCTCTACGCGCTGCAGAAGGTGGCGGAAGACGGCACCCAGCGCCAGCAGGGCTGGGCCTGCTACGAGCTGGGCTGGATGCGCATGCAGGGTCAGGGCGCGCCGGAAGACGCGGCAGCCGCCGAGCGCTGGCTGCTCACTGGCGCCGCGCTCGATGACTGTGAAGAGAACCTGGAGAGCCAGCGCGCCTGCGTGGAATCCCTGGCGGAGCAGTTCTACGGCGACCGCGAAAGTCCGCTCTTCGACGAAGACAAGGCCCGCGAGTGGGCACAGCGGCTGGAGGCGCTGCCCGCTGCGGCCCCGGATCAACCGGCGTGAGCCGGTTGATCCGGGTTCTGGCGCTCAGCGCGCCGGAACCGGATCGGGCAGTTCGATCTTGATGTCCAGCACTTCGAGGTTGTCCTGGGTTTCCAGGTGCACCTTGATGTCGTCGGCGTTGATCGACACGTACTTGGAAATCACCGCCACCAGCTCGCGCTGGAGCTCGGGCAGGTAATCGGGGCGCTTCTTGCCGCTGAGGCTGGAGCGCTCGTGAGCGAGGATGATCTGCAGGCGCTCCTTGGCGACGCTCGCAGTCTTCTTCTTCTCACCAAGCAGGAACGAAAGAAACGACATGCCTACTTGCTCCCGAAAATCCGTTTGAAGAAGCCCGGCTTCTCGGCTTCGACGAAGCGCATCGGCTTGTCTTCGCCAAGGAAGCGCGCGACCACGTCGCTGTACGCCTGGGCCACGTCGGTGTCCTTGTCGTGGATGGCGGGCACGCCCTGGTTGGAGGCGTGCAGCACGCTTTCCGACTCGGGGATCACGCCGATCAGCTTGATGCGCAGGATGTCCTGAATGTCTTCCAGCGAGAGCATCTGGCCGCCGGCCACCCGGTTCGGGTTGTAGCGGGTGATCAGCAGGTGTTCCTTGATCGGCTCGCCGCCGTCCTTGGCGCGCTTGGTCTTGCTGCTGAGCATGCCCAGGATGCGGTCCGAGTCGCGCACCGAAGAGACTTCGGGGTTGGTGACGATCAGCGCCTCGTCGGCGAAGTGCATCGCCATCATGGCGCCGGTCTCGATGCCCGCGGGGGAGTCGCAGACGATGTAGTCGAAGTCCATGGCGGCCAGGTCGGTCAGCACCTTCTCCACGCCGTCCTGCGACAGGGCTTCCTTGTCGCGCGTCTGCGAGGCGGCCAGCACGAACAGGTTGTCGCACTGCTTGTCCTTGATGAGCGCCTGGCTCAGGTTGGCCTCGCCCTGGATCACGTTGATGAGGTCATACACCACGCGGCGTTCGCAGCCCATGATCAGGTCGAGATTGCGCAGGCCCACGTCGAAGTCGATCACGGCCGTCTTCTTGCCGGCGAGCGCAAGGCCCGACGCGAAGCTGGCGCTCGTGGTCGTCTTGCCGACGCCGCCCTTGCCCGAGGTCACCACCACAATTTTGGCCATCGCCATTCCTTCTTGTTTCGATTCAGTTGTCGATTGATGCTCAGCGCTGCCGCGTTCCTGGTTTTTCATCAGGGAATCGCGTCGATCGCTATTTTTTTGCCGTCCAGGCGCACCTGGGCGGGCTTGCCCAGCACGGGCTCGGGCAGCGGCACTTCGTTCGTGCGGTAGATGCCCGCAATGGCCACCAGCTGCGCTTCCATGCAGGTCGAGAAGATCCGCGCCTCGGTGTTCCCGCGCGCGCCGGCAATGGCCTTGCCGCGCAGCGGCGCGTACACATGCACGTTGCCGTCGGCGATGACTTCGGCGCCGAAGCTCACGATGGCCGTCACCACCACGTCGCCTCCACGCGCGTAGATCTGCTGGCCCGAGCGCAGCGGCTTGTCGATCAGCAGCGTGCCGTTGGCCGGCACCGGCAGCTCGCGCACGATCTGCGGGGCTTCCGACGGCGCGGGCGC
>NZ_JBYSZY010000027.1:0-83660 GCF_058787635.1 Variovorax sp. FW305-3-2-15-B-LB1
GGTCGATGAGGGGTGGTGGGGCCTGGGTGCTCAGGCCACCTTGGGCTCGGCCGTCGACAGGTCCTGCCCTGTCCAGCGTTCCCAGTTGGCCTTGTCGGGCGAGGTGTTGAACTCGCCGTTGTCGGCGCCGACGTTGATGTGGTAGTAGTCCAGCACGGCCGCCAGCGGGTTGAAGCCTTCCACCGTCGGGTCGGTGCCCTCGGGGAAGCAGTTGCCCTGGTAGATCTGGTGCACCGGCAGCCAGGCCTGCACGTACTTCTCGGGCTCGCCGTCGAACACGTCCTTGCAGCCGTCGGAGCAGAAGTGGTACTTCATGCCGTGGTAGCTGCTCTCGCGATAGCAGATCTTGGTCGGATCGTCGGGCTCGGTGAAGGCCATCGGGATCTGGCAGGTCTGGCACAGCATGGGCAGCGTGTTGTTGAACCAGCGCTTGCCCTGCTTCTCCTGCTCGGCCAGCCACTCGAAGCGCGGGCGGTACAGGCTGTCGAAGGTCTCGGGGTACTTCTCGGCCAGCCAGGTCATCTCGTCGGGCTTGGGGGCCCAGACGTTGAAGTTGGCGGCATGGCCGTAGTTGTTGAAGATGGCCCAGGCCTCGTGCGAGATGCGGCTCTTTTCCTTCGAGGCGACCTCGTGGTACTTGGGCATGCGGATGCCGTAGCGCGCCAGGTCCTCGAACAGCGCGCCGCCGTTCTTCTCGAAGTACATCTCCCAGGCCTCGGACCAGCTCATGACGCGCTTGGGCAGCATGTAGTCCATCATCATCGCGACCAGCGTGAGCAGGCGGTAGCCGCGCCAGAACCACTTGTCGACCCACTTCTGCACGATGGGCACGTTGTCCGGGTCCTGCTCGAGGATGAACTTCACCACCTCCAGGCCCAGCGTCATGTGGCGCGACTCGTCGCTCTGCGCCGAGAAGCCGAAGGTGACGGTGGCCATGTCGCCGTTGTAGGCGGCGCCGCTCATGAAGGGCATGAACAGCAGGTTGGTCAGCACGTACTCGAACGAGAACGAGATGGCGGTGATGAACTCGAAGGGCCCCGCGCTCATCGCATCTTCGAAGTAGCTCTTGGGCACCGACAGGTACCACACGCGGTCGTGCATGTGCTGCGGGTCATGCAGGCCGTGGAAGTACTTGTTGAAGTGGCTGATGGTGTGGAACTGCGTCTGCGCATGGCGCAGCTCGTCGATCGACTGCATCTGGCAGGCCACGCGCGCGCCCACGCCGCGCAGCGAACGCCCGGCCATGGCATAGCCGCGGTGCGCCGCGTACTCCAGCGGCGAGACGCCGGTGAGGAACAGCTTGAGCGTGTTCAGGTAGCGCGGATCGCTGATGTTGAACTGGCCGTTGTTCTGCTGGAACGCATCGATGATGGCGTAGAGTTTTTTCTCCTTCTCGCCCTGGAACTTCCAGTAGGCGTCCATCGTGAGGCGGAACGGGTCTTCCCACTGATCCCAGTCGTGGATCTTGATGCCCTCGAACTTGTCGAAGGGAAACACGTCGTCCATCGACTGGTAGGTGGTCTCCCAGCCGAGGCCGCGCGTCATCATGGCGTAGCGTTCCTTCAGGCCGAGGCGCGGGGTGGCGGGGGTCTTTGCTGCTGCTTGGGTGGTCATGGCGTGGTCCTTGGTCGTGATCCGGTGAGGCCTGTGCTCAGGCGCCCCAATGGAGGGTGAATTCGTCGTCGGTTTCCTCGATGCTTCCGGACAGCGAGATCAGGCTCAGGTGCAGTTCCTGCAGGTCCCAGCGGCGCCCGACCAGGGCTTCGACGCTCTCGCGACGGATCACGAGGCGGCCGGGCGCGTCGATCTTCACCATCGCGGGGTACTCGGTGACGGTGGCCCCGGGGTTGTCGGCCACGATGGCTTCGACGATGGCGCGTGCGGCCTCGCCGGTCTGCAGGGCGATGAAGACGGGCGGTCGGGACACTTCGGCGGTGGCGGTGGTCATGGGGTGGTCTCCTTGGTTCGATCGATTCGGTCGTCAGGCGGCAGCGCCCGTGCGCACCAGCCGGGCCACGCGCGCATCGAGCGCGGCGTGCAGCGTCTTGAGCACCTCGGCGCCCTGCGCGCCCAGGGCCAGCGCGGCCAGCGGCGCCAGCGCCTGCACGGCCTGGTCGCGCCAGCTCGCGTACCACTGCGCGAGCAGCTCGGCGTTGGCGGGCGACTCGTCGGCGGCGGTCTTCAGCGTGGCGTCGACCCAGCGCACGTTCTCGTCGAACCACTCGTTCATGAACTCGGTCAGCATCGCCAGCGCGTTGCCGGTGGCGGCGCTGTGCGCGTTCACGTAGTGGCGGTAGACCAGCGGGTACAGCAGGCCGTCGAGCACGAGGTTCTGGGCCACGAACACCTCGAACCAGTCCTTGGTGACGAAGAGGTTCTCCATCAGGCGGCGCACGCCCTGCCAGGCCGGGTGCGCGAGCCAGGCTTCCTTGCCGGCGTCCAGCGCGCGGCCCGAGTTGGCGTCGATCTGCAGGCCGACGCGCGAGAGGTACTGCGCGATGCCCAGGCGGTCCATGGCCGCGTAGATGAAGGGCTGGGTGATGGCCGTGCCGTAGCCGTAGCCGCAGCAATAGCTGTGGTTCATGTTGGCGCCCCACTCGTAGTGGCGCAGCGGCACCAGCACCTGCTGCAGCGACTCGCGCACGCCGGCATCGGCCTGGGCCAGCAGCTGGCGCTTCTCGGCGAACTCGAACTGGCGGTCGGCGCCTTCCCCCTGGCGCGCGCGGGTCATGGTGTACACGCCGTAGTAGTAGTGGCGCGGGTCCTTGAAGCTGTACCAGTCGGCCATCACGAGCGCCGTGCGGCGCTTGTCGTACAGCGCGTGCTGCGGGTCCCACAGCGGCCGGTAGTGGAAGTTGGCCGTGGGCTGCATGTCCAGCGTGGCCTCCTGGTAGCGCGAGGCCGGCTTGTCGCCGAGCCGCCGCGCCACGTGCGAGAAGGTCTGGCGGATCGGCCGGATGTCCGAGGTCTTGATGTCGACTTGCACGGGGTGTCTCCTTGGTTGTCGCGGGAAAAAAATGCGGGGGTCGTCAGTGGTCGATGCCGGGTGCGCCGAAGCGCCACTTCATGCGCTCGAAGTCCAGCCGCGCGCCCTCTTCGGTGCTCAGGTGGCGCACCGCGTGGCGCGCGCAGAACTCGCGGAACTGGTCGAACTGCAGCACCAGCTCCACGGCCAGTTCGGGGTCGCCGATGGCGAACTCGAACTCCACGAAGCGCGTGCCGCGCGTGCCGGTCACGCGCACGAAGCACGGCTGGCCGGTCATCTGTGCGGCGCTGCCGCTGCGGGGGTCGGGCTGCATCGAGGGCATCACTTGTTCAATCCATCAACAGGTGGACGGCACCAGCGCCGCCCGGCCTGATAAGGGCAACGGGCGTGCCAGCGTGGCTAAGTGATTGATTTGCATGGGCCCGCTGCGCCTGCGGGCCCGAAGCACCGGGAAGTCCCGGATGCTGGTTTGATCATTTGCTGCGGTGCAGCTTGATCAAATGGTGAAAACCGGAAAACGCCGGCCTGCGTCCGCTCAAGACGTCGGCAGGCCTTCCTTTTTCAGCCGGTAGGCCAGCTGCGGGCGCGTGATGCCCAAGAGGCGCGCGGCCTGCGACAGGTTGCCCTTGGCGCGCTGCATCGCGGTCTGCATGAGGCGCTGCTCGAGCGAGGCGATGTCGATGTTCTGCTCGAGCACGCGCTGGCACAGCGCATCCAGTTCGCTCGCGTCGGCGCCCGAAGCCGAAACGCCCGTGGCGACCTTGCCGCTGGCGTCGAGCTGGTTGTCGGGCGGCGCGCCTGGCGGCTGCATCCACAGGTGGCAGGCCTCGATGTCGCCGTGGTCGGGCGCCAGCAGCACGGCGCGCTCGATCACGTTCTCGAGCTCGCGGATGTTGCCGGGCCAGGCGTGCTTGTGCACGTCGAGCGCGGCCTTGTCGGTCAGGCCGCGCAGCTTCTTGCCGTACAGCACGCTGTACTTCTCGACGAAGCGCGCCACCAGCGCCGGGATGTCGGCGGTGCGCTCGCGCAGCGGCGGAATCTGGATCGGGAAGGTGTTGAGCCGGTAGAACAGGTCGGTGCGGAACTTGCCCGCCTGCATGGCCTGCTGCAGGTTGACGTTGGTGGCGGCCACGATGCGCACGTCGACCTTGTTGGGCTGCTCGGCGCCCAGGCGCTCGACCTCGCCGGTCTGCAGCACGCGCAGCAGCTTGACCTGCGCGGCCAGCGGCAGGTCGCCCACCTCGTCCAGGAACAGGGTGCCGCCGTGGGCGCGCTCGAAGCGCCCGGCGCGCGCATGGTGGGCGCCGGTGTAGGCGCCCTTTTCCACGCCGAACAGCTCGGCCTCGATCAGGTCGGCCGGGATCGCCGCGCAGTTGACGGCAATGAAGGGCTGCTTGCCGCGCGGCCCGTTGTCGTGCAGCCAGCGAGCGAACACTTCCTTGCCCACGCCGGTCTCGCCGAGCAGCAGCACGGTGATGGCGCTGTCGACCGCGCTGCGCATGAGCTCGAAGGCGGCGCGAAAACCCGGCGACACGCCGACCAGCTTCTGGTCGTACTCGCGGCGCGGCTGCAGGCGGCGCAGGTGCTGCAGGCCGAGGTTGAAGTCGATGAGCTTCTCGGCCACGTGGTGCTGGCGGAAGTACTCCAGGTAGTGCTCGTCGTTCCACGCCTCGGCGGCCTGGCCGACGATGCGGCAGCGGCTGTCGCCCATGCTGGTGCACTCGACTTCCTTGAACACCACGAGCCGCCCCATGAAGGCGGTGGTGTAGCCCGAGGCGTAGCCGATCTGCGACCAGCACTGCGGGTCTTCCCCGTAGCCGAAGTCGGCCACGTGGGCTTCGCATTCCCAGGAGTTCTCCCAGAGGAATTCGCCGTAGAAATGCTTGGTGGCCACGTCGAGGTCGACCTGCACCTTCTGCACCGAGACGATGCCCTCGATGGAATGCAGGCGCGGCCCGAGCATGAAGGCGTCTTCGGCGCGCATGCCGGCAAGGCGCTCGCGCACGGCCACCTCGCCGTCGCGCAGGCCGGAAGCAAAACCCATGCGCACCAGCAGGCCGCGCGCGCGCTCGATGCCCAGCGAGTCGAGCAGTTCGCGGCGCAGTTCGGCGAAGGCCCGGGCATGCATGAGCAGCATGCGCTGCTCGTCCAGCCAGATGTGGCCCGAGCCGGCGCTGAAGCGCAGGAGAGAAAGAAGTTCTCCCACCATGTCCCCTTTACTTGTCTGGAATCCGTTCCTCCTACATTCTCCTGCAAGGACGGACGACAAGGCTGCTCAATCAACAGGCAACGTGGTGCGAAGCCGCGCCAATGCTCGCTCTGCTGGCTCGCCTCCTCAGGCAACCCACAGAGTTATGCACAGAAAGAACGAACAACTGTCATCAAGTTGACTTGGCTGCGACGTAGCCCTTGAACTGCTCGCGCAGCTTGGTCTTCAGCAGCTTGCCGGTGGCTGTATGCGGCAGGCTGTCGACGAAAGCCACGTCGTCGGGCAGCCACCACTTGGCCACGCGCTGCGAAAGAAAAGTGAGCAGTTCCTCGCCCGTGACCTCTGCGCCTGCACGCTTCACGACGATCAGCAGGGGCCGCTCCTGCCACTTCGGATGCGCGATGCCGATCACCGCCGCCTCGGCCACGGCCGGGTGCGCGCTGGCCGCGTTCTCCAGGTCGATCGACGAGATCCACTCGCCGCCCGACTTGATGACGTCCTTGGCGCGGTCGACCAGCTGCACATAACCGTCGGCATCGATGTTGGCCACGTCGCCGGTCGGAAAGAAGCCCTCGGCGTCGAGCACGTCGCCGCCTTCGCTGCGGAAGTAACCGCTCGCAATCCACGGGCCGCGCACATGCAGGTGGCCGAAGGCCACGCCGTCGTGCGGCAGGCGCTGGCCGTTCTCGTCGACGATCTTGAGCTCCACGCCCCACACGCCGCGGCCCTGGCGCATCTTGACCGTCGTCTGCTCATCTTTCGGGAGCGCGAGGTGCTTGGGCAGCAGGTTGCCGATCACGCCGATGGGGCTGGTCTCGGTCATGCCCCAGCCTTGCACGAAGTCGGCGCCGAAGTCGCGCTCGAAGCGCTCGATCATGGCGCGCGGCGTGGCGGCGCCGCCCACGCCGATGCGCTTGAGGCCGATGGCGCGGGTGTCGATCTCGGGGTGGGCGTCGAAGTACTGGAACAACATCAGCCACACGGTGGGCACCGCCTGCGAGAAGCTCACCTTCTCGTCGCGCATGAGTTCGTACAGGCTCTGGCCATCGAGGTGCGGGCCGGGCATGACGAGCTTGGCGCCCACCATCGGCGCCGAGTACGGCATGCCCCAGGCGTTGGCGTGGAACATGGGCACGGCCAGCAGCAGCGTCATCTGCGAGCACACGCCGAAGGTGTCGGGCGCGCATTCCATCAGCGAATGCAACACGGTGGAGCGATGGCTGTACAGCACGCCCTTGGGGTTGCCCGTGGTGCCTGACGTGTAGCAAAGCGACGAGGCAGTGCGCTCGTCGAACTCGGGCCAGGTGTAGTCCTCGCTCTGCGCGCCGATGAGCTCGTCGTAGCACAGCAGGTTGGGCACATCGATGGCCGGCATGTGGGCGCGGTCGGTCATGGCGACGAAGGCGCGCACGCTCTTCAGTTTGGGGGCGAGCTTCTCGACCAGCGGCGCGAAGCTGGTGTCGAAGAACAGCACCTTGTCTTCGGCGTGGTTGACGATGTAGTCGATCTGCTCCGGAAAGAGCCGCGGGTTCACCGTGTGCAGCACCGCGCCCGAGCCGGACACGCCGTAGTACAGCGCCAGGTGCCGGTAGGTGTTCCACGCCAGCGTGCCCACGCGGTCGCCGGGCGCCACGCCCAGCGCCTTCATCGCATTGGCCACCTGCTTGGAGCGCCGCTGCACCTCGCGGTAGTTGGTGCGGTGCACCGGGCCTTCGACGGTGCGCCCGACGATCTCGACGTGGGGGTGGAAGGTGGCCGCGTGGTCGATCAGCGACGAGATCAGCAGCGGGCGGTCCTGCATCAGTCCGAACATGGTGGTGTGTCTCCTGTGGTTCTTTTGAGCGTGCTTCTGCGAAGGCTACTTCACGGCGATCGAATCGCCCATGGGCTCGAACTCCTTGCCGTTGAACTGCACCAGCTGCAGCGTGTTGAACGGGAAGTAGTCGGTGCTCGAAGTGTTCAGCGCAATGCCCGGCAGCAGCATGCCGGTGCGCATGTTCTTCAGCGTGGTGGCCTGCTTGAGCACGTTCTGGCGCGTGAGGTTGTCGCCCGAGGCCTTGAGCACGGTCTCCATGGCCTGCGCCACGCCGTAGCCGTACACGCCGGCGGCGTTGTTCACGTCTTCGTTCGGTGCGTACTTCTTCATGAAGGCCAGGAACTCCTGCGTGGCCGGGTCGTTGGCCCAGCGCGGCTGCGCGGCGTCCTTGAAGAAGGCCATGGCCATGATGCCCTTCGACTTTTCGAGGCCCGCGGGTTCCAGCGTCATCTTCACGTAGGCCGACACGTAGGTGAGGTACTGCTGCTTGGGCTTCCAGCCGATGTCCCAGGCCTTGCGGATGGCCTGCGCGGCAAAGCGCGCGGTGGCGAAGTTGACGAACACGTCGGCACCCGACGACTGCAGCTTGATGATCTGCGAATCGACCGTGGGGTCGGCCACCTCGAACGAGGCCTCGGCCACCACCATCGAGGCCTTGTCGCCCAGGCCCTTCTTCAGGCCCTTGAGCAGGTCCTTGCCGAAGTCGTCGTTCTGGTAGAGCACGGCGATCTTCGCGTTGGGCATCGTCTTGAGGATGTTCTTCGCGTAGAGGCTGCCTTCGCCCTCGTAGCTGGGCATGTAGGGCGTGGTCCAGGGGTAGGCCTTGGGGTCGTTGAAGCGGTCGGCGCCCACGCCCAGGAACAGGTGCGGCACCTTCTTGGCGTTCATGTAGCGCTGGATCGCGGCATTGGAGGCCGAGCCCAGGTTGCCGTACACGGCGAGCACTTCGTCCTGCTCGACCAGCTTGCGCACCACCTCGGTGGTGCGCGGCGGCGTGTACTGGTCGTCGTAGCTGATGAGCGTGACCTTGCGGCCGTTGATGCCGCCCTTGTCGTTCACCATCTTGAAGTAGGCCTCGTTGACCTTGCCGACGATGCCGTACGACGACACGGGGCCGCTGTAGGGCATGGCCATGCCGAGCTTGATCTCGGTGTCGGAGGCGCCGGTGTCGTACTTCTTCTGCGCGAGGGCCGCGCCGGCGGTGAACAGGAGGGCCGCGCCGCCCAGGGCGGCGGCCAGTCGAACGATGGAGGTCATGGAAGCTTCAGTGGAAAACAAAAAGGGGAAATGAACAGCGGGCCGACAGCGCGGCCCGCGTGACGTCGATCAATCGCCGAGCACTTTGCCGAACGGCTCGTAGCGCGTGCCGTTGAAGCGCACCAGCTGCATGCGCTCGATCGGGTAGAAGTCCGTCGGCGAGGTCTTCACCTCGATGCCCGGGTAGAGCATGGGCGGGCTGTACTGCAGGTTGGCCGCCACCTTCATGATGTTGGCGCGCGTGAGGTCGTCGCCCGCCTTGCGCAGCACCTGCTCCAGCGTCTGCGCCGACGAGTAGCCCAGCACGTTGAGCGAATCGCTCAGGTCGCCCGAGGGGTAGTACTTGCTGAACCAGGTCTTGTAGTCCTCGTACTCCTTGGAACCCTTCCACATGTCGTCGGCCGGGTCGCGCAGGTAGGTGGCCGAGATCACGCCCACCGCGTTCTCGGGGCCGGCCGGCTTGATCACCGCCGACACCGACACCGACACGCTCGACAAATACTGCGTGGGCTTCCAGCCGATGTCGGCCGCCTTGCGGATCGCCTGCGCCGCGAACTTGG
This sequence comes from Variovorax sp. FW305-3-2-15-B-LB1, assembly GCF_058787635.1. Classification (NCBI taxonomy): domain Bacteria; kingdom Pseudomonadati; phylum Pseudomonadota; class Betaproteobacteria; order Burkholderiales; family Comamonadaceae; genus Variovorax; species Variovorax sp. FW305-3-2-15-B-LB1. The sequence goes on from NZ_JBYSZY010000027.1 coordinate 8,829, forward strand.
GCGTGGTGATGCTGAAGAAGGTGTCGGCGCCCGAGGCCTTCAGGTTGACCATCTGGCTGTCGATGGTCGGGTCAGTCACCTCGTAGGTCGACTGCGCCACGATCATCGTCTTGGCCTTGTCGCCCAGTGCTTCGAGAAAGCCCTTCAGGAAGTCCTTGCCGAAGTCGTCGTTCTGCATGAGCACGGCGATCTTCGCGTTGGGCTTGGTGGAGAGGATGTGCTGCGCGTAGATCTTGCCTTCGGTCTGGTACGTGGGCTGCCAGCCCATGGTCCAGGGGAAGGCCTTCGGGTCGCCGAAGCGCGTGGCGCCCGTGGCCACGAACAGCTGCGGCACCTTCTTGGCGTTCATGTAGCGCTGGATCGCGAGGTTGTGCGCCGTGCCCAGCGGGCCGAAGAGCACCAGCACCTCGTCTTGTTCCACCAGCTTGCGCGCCTGCTCCACCGTCTTCGAGGGGTTGTAGGCATCGTCCAGCGAGATGAACGTGACCTTGCGGCCGTTGATGCCGCCTTCGGCATTGAGCTTGGCGAAGTAGCCCGCCGCCGCCTTGCCGATGGTGCCGTAGGCCGACACCGGCCCCGAGTACGGGACGATGTGGCCGATCTTGATCTCGGTGTCGCTCGCGCCCGGGTCGTAGCGCTTCTGGGCCTGCGCCGTGAAGGCCGTGGCGAGGCCGAGCGTGGCGGCGAGGCCGGCGCCGAGCAGGCGGCGGCGCGTGCCGGGGCGGGCGGAAAAGAGGGAACGTGTCATGGTGTTGTCTCCGTCGTTCTCGTGAAAAAGAAGCTGCGGCCGCGGGCCTCTCACCGGCCTCGTGTCGGTCTCTTGCGGACCTCGTGCGGCGTTCGGGCTGGATGGTAGGCAGCGCCTCCTGCGCGTCACATCGTCGGAACGGACGATTGAGAGCGGCTGAGGGTTGCCCCTAGCATGAGCCTCGACACGGAGACACACCCACCGCCGCGCAACGCGGCGGGCACCGAAGGCAAGCACCGCATGGACCTCACGCTCAATCCCCGCTACGAAGCCTTTCGCGACGAGCTGCGCGCGTTCCTCGCCACGCACGGCCACCGCTCGGCCTTCGCGCGCACCGCCGAACGCCCCGACGCCGACGCCCTCGCCTGGCAGCGCCTGCTGCTGGACCACGGCTACGCGGGCCGCACCGTGCCGCGCGACTACGGCGGCCACGGCGCGGCGCCCGACGTCATGGAGTCGCACCTCATCACCGAGGAGTTCGCGCGCGCCGGCGTGGCGCCGCCGCTGGGCAACCAGGGCATCTCGATGCTGGTGCCCACCTTGCTCGAGCTGGGCACCGAGGCGCAGCGGCGCGAATGGATCGCCCCCACCTTGCGCGGCGAGGTGGTCTGGTGCCAGGGCTACTCCGAGCCCGGCGCGGGCTCCGACCTGGCCTCGCTGCAGACGCGCGCCACCGAAGACGGTGGCGACTTCGTCATCAACGGCCAGAAGATCTGGACCTCGACCGCGCACGTGGCCGACATGATCTTCTGCCTCGTGCGCACCGAACCCGGCGCCGCGAAGCATGCGGGCATCAGCTACCTGCTGTTCTCGATGAAGACGCCCGGCATCGAGGTGCGCCCGCTCAAGACCATGACGGGCCACGCCGAGTTCAACGAGGTCTTCTTCACCGACGTGCGCGTGCCGCAGCACCAGATCGTGGGCCAGCGCGGCGACGGCTGGAAGGTGGCCAACGCCACGCTCAAGCACGAGCGCGGCTCGCTCGGCAACCCCAACCTCACGACCCAGCGCTACCAGGAACTCGCCACGCTGATGCAAGCCGAGACCGTCGACGGCACGCGCCTCATCGACCAGCCCGTGCTGCGCGACCGCCTCATGCGGCTGCAGGGCCAGGTGCTGGCGCAGAAGTGCCACGGCCTGCGGCTGCTCACGGCCGCGGCCAGGGGCGAAGACCCGGGCCTGGCCGCGCTGGTCGTGAAGCTGCAGGGCTGCGAGCTGCGCCACCAGCTGGCCGCGCTCGCCATCGACGCGCTGGGCGAGCTGGGCCTCCTGATGCCCGGCAGCGCGCACCTGCGCGCGCAGGCGCTCTGGCAGGAGCGCTACATGTTCGACCTGGGTCTGATCATCGGCGGCGGCACCGCGCAGATCCAGAAAAACATCATCGCGGAACGCGGGCTGGACATGCCGCGCGAACCCCGTCTCGCCTGATCGGTTGAAAGAAAGCACCCCATGGAATTCGCCCTCTCCGCCGACCAGAAGCTGCTGCAGGACAGCCTGCGACGCGCGCTCGAACGCGCCTGCCCGCTCGATCGCGTGCGCCGCGTCGCGGCCGACGACCTGCCGCTGGACCGCGAGGTCTGGCGCACGCTGTGCGAGGTCGGCGTGCCGGCCCTGCTCGTGCCCGAGGCCTTCGGCGGGCTCGGCCTGTCGCTGCTCGACGCCGCGCTGGCCGCAGAAGAACTGGGCCGCCATGTCGCGCCCACGCCTTTTCTCGGCACCGCCGTGCTCGCACCGCTGGCGCTGCGCGAGGCCGGCAGCGCCGCGCAGCAGGATGAATGGCTGCCGCGCCTGGCGGCCGGCGAATGCATCGCCGGCGTGGCCATCGCCGAGGCCGTGGCCGGCGCGCGCGATGGCGCCGGCGTGACGGCCAATGCCAACGGCACGCTCGACGGCAGCGCGCTCTTCGTGCTCGACGCGAGCGCGGCCGATGTGTTCATCGTGGCCGACCGCGCGGGCGGCCTGCACCTCGTGCGCGCCGATGCACAGGGCCTCACGCGCGGCGCGCTGCGCAGCATCGACGCGACGCGCCCGCTCGGCGAACTTCACTTCACGCAGGTGAAGGCCGAGCGGCTTCCCAACGCCAGCCCCGCCACGCTCGCGCGCCTGCGCAGCGCGGGCTGGGCCCTGCTCGCCGCCGACACGCTCGGCGCGGGCGAAGCCATGATCGGCCAGGCCGTGGCCTACGCCAAGGAGCGCCGCCAGTTCGGCCGCGTGATCGGTTCCTTCCAGGCCGTGAAGCACCTGTGCGCCGAGATGGCCGCCGCGCTGGAACCCGGCCGCGCGCTCGTCTGGTACGCGGCCCACGCCTTCGATGCATTGCCCGAAGAAGCCGCGCTGCTCGCCGCGCACGCCAAGTCGCACCTGAGCGAAACCGGCACCTTCGTCGCCCGCACCGCCACCGAGGTGCACGGCGGCATGGGCATCACCGACCTGCTGGGCCTGCACTACTGGTTCAAGCGCATCGGCTTCAACCGCCAGCTGCTCGGCGGGCCCGAGCGCGTGCGCCACCTCGCCGCCGAGATGCAGGGCCTTGTCGCCGCATGACCTCCCAACCCATGACCACCCCATCCCCCGCCCCCCGCATGCTCGAAGGCCTGCGCATCGTCGATCTCACCACGGTGATCTTCGGCCCCTACTGCACGCAGATCCTTGCGGACCTCGGCGCCGAGGTGGTCAAGGTCGAGCCGCCCGAGGGCGACAGCATCCGCATCATCGGCACGCCGCCCGTCACGCCGCTGATGAGCCCCGTGCACCTGCGGCTGAACCGCGGCAAGCGCTCGGTCGTCTGGGACCTGAAGAGCGAGGACGGCCGCGCCGCAATGCGCCGCCTCATCGAGACCAGCGACATCTTCATCCACAACGTGCGCAGCGACGCCATCGCGCGCGCGGGCCTGTCGTACGACGAGGTGCGCGCCATCCGCCCCGACATCGTCTACGTGCACTGCACCGGCTTCGACCAGCGCGGGCCGTATGCCGCGCTGCAGGCCTACGACGACATCATCCAGGCGGCCTCGGGCATCGCCTCGCTGCCGCCCAAGGTCGACGGCAACCCGCAGCCGCGCTACGTGCCGATGACCATGGCCGACAAGGTCTCGGGCCTGCACGCGGCGTATGCCGTGCTCGCCGCCGTGGTGCACCGGCTGCGCACCGGCGAGGGCCAGCAGGTGGAGGTGCCGATGTTCGAGTCGCTCGCCAGCTTCAACCTCGTGGAGCACCTGTGCGACAAGACCTTCGTGCCGCCCACCGGCCCCGCGCTGTACCCGCGCCAGATCGACCCCATGCGCCAGCCCATGCGCACGCGCGACGGCTACATCGCCATTGCGCCCTACCTGGACGACCGCTGGCTGCGCTTCTTCGAGGCCGCCGGCCACCCCGAGGTGCTCGAGGCGCCCGAGCTGGCCGACAAGGCGCTGCGCCGCAAGCACATGAGCCGCATGTACGAGGCCGCCGCCGCCATCCTGCCCGAGCGCACCACGGCCGAGTGGCTCGACATCCTGAAGAAGGCCAACGTGCCCGCGATGCGCGTGAACGACATCGCCGACCTGCCTGACGACCCGCAGCTGCAGGCCGCCGGCCTTTTCCGACAGCGCACGCACCCGACCGAAGGCGCGTATCTTGAGGTGCGCCCACCGGTGCGCTTCTCGGGCTATGCCTACGCCGACCTGTCGCACGCCGCGACGCCCGGCCAGCACAGCACCGAAGTGGCCCGCGAGCTGGGCGTGACCCTCATGAACGAACGAAAGAACGCCGCATGACCATGACTGTCTACGACGCCGTCGCAAGCCGCCGCTCGGTGCGCGAATTTCTCGACCGCCCCGTGCCCGCCGACACGATCCGCCGCGTGCTGCAGGCCGCGCTGCGCGCGCCCTCGGGCGGCAACCTGCAACCGTGGCACCTGCACGTGGTGGGCGGCGAGCGCCTGGACGAACTCAAGGCCCTCATGCGCACCCGCGTGCAGGAAACGCCCGGCGGCGAAGGCAGCGAGTACGACATCTACCCGCGCGAGCTGGTGGCGCCCTACCGCGACCGCCGCTTTGCCGTCGGCGAGGCGATGTACGCGCGCCTGGGCATTCCGCGCGAGGACAAGGCCGCGCGTTTGAAATGGTTTGCGCGCAACTTCCAGTTCTTCGGCGCGCCGCTCGCGCTCTTCTGCACCGTCGACCGCCGCATGGGCCCGCCGCAGTGGTCCGACCTCGGAATGATGTTGCAGAACGTGATGCTGCTGCTGCGCGCCGAGGGCCTGGACAGCTGCCCGCAGGAGTGCTGGGCCATCTACCCGCAGACCATCGGCCGCTTCATCGACCTGCCGCCCGAACGCATGCTCTTCACCGGCATGGCCATCGGTTATGCCGACCGCGACAAACCCCTCGACGCCCTCGAGACCGAGCGTGCGCCGCTCGCCGACGTGGCCGAGTTCATCGGCATCTGAAGAAAGCAGTTGCACATGGACGATTGGGAAAGCGCCTGGGCGCCGATGGTGGCGCGCGTGGGCGAAGACTTTGCGAACGGCGTGATCCGCTGGGGCGCCGACGTGATCGAGGCCGGCGCGGTGCGCCGCTATGTCGAGGTGCTGGAGTTCGACTGCCCGCTGCACCACGGGCCCGACGCCGTCGCGCCATCGACCAGCCTCGCCAGCCTCACGCTGCCGCCCATGTGGGCCCCGGGCCAACCGCCCGTGTTCACCAGCGACGCGCGCAACGCCGAGCCCGAGCGCAGCCCGCTCAAGGGCACGCGACCCGAAGGCATGCCGCCCACCACCGCCTACATGGCGACCGACTACGAGGTCGACTACCTGCAACCCGCGCGCCTGGGCGACCGCCTGGGAAGGCGCGGCAACCGGCTCGTGCGCTGCGAACCCAAGGCGACCAAGGTAGGAAAAGGCGCCTTCACGACATGGGAGTACGACATCGTGAACCAGCGCGAAGAGGTCGTGGCGCGCTGCCGCTTCGGCATGTACCACTACCTGCCGCACTAGAGAACAGATGCCCGATGCCATGCGGCCACCCGCACTGGCGCGCTGCGTCCCGTGCGCAGGGCACTGGGTGCTTCCAGCAGCGAAATCAAGGAGGAGGCCGCAGGCCGGGGGACATTCGCGGAGGGAAGTACCCGGTGGCCTGTGCACGCGCCCTGAACAAAGAAAGCAACAAGATGAACTGGCAAGAACAACGCCACTGGAACGAAGTCAACGAGGGCGACCCTTTGAACCCCGTGCCCTTCCCCCTCACCGTCTACCGCCTCGTGATGGCCGCCGGCGCCAATCGCGACTTCAACGCCATCCACCACAACACCGAGCACGCCCAATCGACCGGCGCCCCGGAGATGTACGCCAACGTCATGCTGCTGCAGGGCATGTGGGAGCGTGCGATTCGTGAGTACATCGGCACGGCCGGCGTGCTGCACGCCATCCGCGGCTTTCGCATGAAGTCGTTCAACACGGCGGGCGACACCGTCACCGTGCGCGGCCAGGTCGAGCGCAAGTGGATCGACGACAGCGCCGACGCCGCGCACCGCCACCGTCTCGACCTGCGCCTGTGGAGCGAGAACCGCCACGGCGTGTCCGTCGGCCCCGGCCTGGCCGTCGTGAGCCTGCCGCCCTGACATCGCACCCAGACAGAAAAACCATCGGAGACAAGACAGACATGCACAGCAGCAGATTCACCCGCCGCCACGCCCTCGCGCTGGCAGCCGCCCTGGCCACCGGCAGCAGCGCCTTCGCGCAACAGCCACCGACCACCTGGCCCGACAAACCCATCCGCATGATCGTGCCCTACGCCGCCGGCGGCGGCACCGACGTGTTCGCGCGCATCGTCGCCGAGGGCCTGGGCAAGCGGCTCGGCCAGAGCGTCATCGTCGACAACCGCCCCGGCGGCAACGGGCAGATCGGCATCACCGCCGTGCAGCGCGCACCGGCCGACGGCTACACCGTGCTGTTCTCGCTCACCTCCATCATCCAGAACCCGCTGCTGTACCCCAACGCCGGCTTCGATCCGTTCAAGGACTTCGTGCCCGTGTCGGAAGCGGGGCGCCTGCCCATCGTCTTCACCGTGAGCAACAAGCTCGGCGTCGACACCCTCGACGGCTTCGTCAAGCTCGCGCGCGCCGCGCCCGGCAAGTACTCGTACGGCTCCTACGGCAACGGATCGAGCGCCCACCTGTACGCCGAAGTGCTGCAGGACGCGGCGGGCATCCAGTTGCTGCACGTGCCCTACAAGGGCGAAGCGCCGGCCATCACCGACCTGCTCGGCGGCACCGTCGATGCGGTGTTCGTCTCGGCCAAGGGCGTGGGCCCGCACGTCGCGGCCGGCAGGGCCAAGTCGATCGCCGTGGTCGGCACCGTACGCGCCCCGCTCGCCGCCGGCGTGCCCACCTTCAAGGAACAGGGCTTCGCCGGCATGGAGTCGGTCGGCTGGTTCGGCATCTACCTGCCCGCCGGCACGCCGCAGCCCATCGCGCAGCGCCTCTCGACCGAGGTGGCCCAGGTGGTGCAAAGCCCCGAACAGGCCGCACGCATCGAAGGCCTGGGCGTGATCCCGGTCGGCAGCACACCCGCGCAGCTCACCGCCACCATGCGCGCCGACCATGCGCGGTGGAAGCAGGTGATCCAGGTCAAGAACATCAAGCTCGATTGAGACCGCACGCCATGACACGTCTTTCCTCCACGCTCGGCCTCGGGCTCGCGTTGGCTGCCTTGTTCGCCCTGCCCGCCGCCGCGCAACAGCCACCGGCCGACTACCCCTCGCAACCCGTCACGCTCGTCGTTCCCTTCCCCGCCGGCGGCATCACCGACAACATCGCGCGGCTGGTCGCACAGGAACTCGGCACCGCCTGGGGCAAGCCCGTCGTCGTCGACAACCGCGTGGGCGCCAGCGGCACCATCGGCGCCGCTGCCGTCGCGCGCGCCCCGAAGGACGGCCACACCGCCCTCTTCACCATCACCACGCACGTGCAGATGCCCGCGCTGCAGCGCAAGCTCTCGTACGACGCGGTGAAAGACTTCGCGGCCGTGTCGCAGATCGGCATCTCGACCTCGGCCCTGGTCGTGACGCCCGACGTGCCCGCCAAGACGCTGGCCGAACTCGTCACGCTGCTCAAGGCCGAGCCCGGCAAGTACTCGTATGGCTCTACCGGCGTCGCAACCACCTCGCACATCTATGGCGAGCTGTTCAAGAAAGAGGCCGGCGTCGACATGCCCCACGTGCCCTACAAGGGCGCCGCCCCCATGGTGACCGACCTGCTGGGCGGCCACATCCGCGTGGCCGTGCTCGACACCGGCACCGCCCTGCCCTACCTGCAAAGCGGCAAGCTGCGCGCGCTGGCGGCACTGGGCACGCAGCGCTCGGCCACGCTGCCGCAGGTGCCGACCTTCCAGCAGGCGGGCTACGCGGGCTTCGAGCCCTACGCGTGGATCGCGCTCTTCCTGCCCGCCAGCACGCCGCAGCCGCGCGTGGACAAGATGTCGAAGGCCGTCGCCGCCATCATCGCCAAGCCTGAGGTGCAAAAGAAGATGCGCGACATGAACATCGAGCCCGTGGGCAGCACGGCTGCCGAGTTTTCTGTGGTGCTGCGCCAGGACGCCGACACCTGGAAGCGCGTGATCGACAAGACCGGCATCCGCCTGGAGGACTGACCGATGACGCCCCCTCCCCTTCTTCGCGGCGCCCTCGAAGGCGTCAAGGTGCTCGACCTCTCGTCCGTCGTGCTCGGCCCGCTGGCCAGCCAGATGCTCGCCGACATGGGCGCCGACGTCATCAAGGTCGAGGCGCCGCAAGGCGACCTGGCCCGCTCGGTCGGGCCTGCGCGCCACAAGGGCATGTCGTCGCTGTACCTGTCGTGCAACCGGAACAAGCGCAGCCTCGTGCTCGACCTGAAGCAACCCGCCGCGCGCGAGGTGCTCGACACGCTGGTGCGCGGCAGCGACGTGCTCGTGCATTCGGTGCGCACCGATGCAGCGGCGCGCATCGGCATCGATGCGGCGCGGCTGCTGGAACTCAACCCGCGCCTCGTGAGCGCGCACGTCAAGGGATTCTCGGACGAGGGACCGTATGCGGGCCTGCCGGCCTTCGACGACATCATCCAGGCCGCCTCGGGCCTGGCGCAGCTGCAATCGATCTACACCGGTGAGCCGCGCTACATGCCCGCGCTCGTCGCCGACAAGACCACCGCGCTGTACGCGGCGTACGCCATCGTCACCGCGCTGTTCCACCGCGAACGCAGCGGCCAGGGGCAGGCGGTCGACGTGCCGATGTTCGAGACCATGACCGCCTTCAACATGGTGGAGCACCTGTGGGGCCACACCTTCCAGCCGCCCATCGACGACATGGTGTACGGCTCGATCCGCTCCGGCGTGCGCAAGCCCTTTCGCACGGCCGACGGCTACATCGCGCTGGTGCCCTACACCGACGCGCAGTGGCTGCGCTTCTTCGAGGTCGTGGGCCGGCCCGAGCTGCGCGAGGACGAACGCTTTGCCACGCTGGCCGCGCGCGTGCGCAACCACACCGTGGTGTTCGGCGAACTCGAACGCGCCACCGGCGCGCGCACCACGGCCGAGTGGGTTTCTGCCTTCCGCCAGGCCGACATTCCGGCGATGCCGATCCAGACGCTGCAGCAGCTGCCCGACGATCCGCAGCTGAAGGCCAGCGGCCTGTGGCACGACGCCGAGCACCCGACCGAAGGCACGCTGCGCTTTCCCGGCGTGCCGTTCACGCTGTCGGCCACGCCGGGCGGCGTGCAGCGGCTCGCGCCGTCGCTGGGGGAGCACACGGACGAGGTGCTGGGGGAGTTCGGGTTCGAACGCGCGGCGGTCGATGCGCTGGTGACCGCCGGCGTGGTGGCGCGGGCCTGAGGTCTATTCGAGCTTCAGGTTCATGTCCTTGATGAGCCGCGACCACAGCAGGTTCTCGCGCCGCACCGCCGCCATCAGTTCCCCCGGCCCTTCGCCCGAAGGCTCCAGCCCCAAACCGATCATGCGTTCCTGAAGATCAGGCTGCGCCACGGCCTGGCGCACCGCACCGGCCAGCTTGTCGATGGCCGGCTGCGGCGTGCCGGTGGGCGCGAAGAAGCCCCAGAAGCCGCCGTGCTCGTAGCCCTTGAAGCCCTGCTCGGTGAAGGTGGGAATCTGCGGCGCAAGCGGCATGCGGCGCGTGCCGAACACGCCCAGCAATTTCGCGCGGCCCGACTTCGCGTGCGGCAGCGCCTCGCCCATGGTGACGAAGCCGCCTTGCACCTGGCCGCCGAGGATGTCGATCATCAGCGGCGCGCCGCCCTTGTAGGGCACGTGCGTCATCTGCAGGCCCTCGTCGCGCATGAGCTTCTCACCATAGAGGTGGCCCGACGAGCCCTGCCCCGCCGAGCCGAAACTCAGCTTGCCGGGCTGCGCCTTGGCCATGGCGACGAACTCGCGCATGCTCTTGGCCGGCACGCCCTCGCCCACCGCGAACACGAGCAGGCCGTAGTTCGACAGCGACACGGGCGCGAAGTCCTTGAACACGTCGTAGCCGGGCTTGGCCATCAGCAGCGGCGCGAGCACGAAGGAGTTGACGGCGAACAGCAGCGTGTGGCCGTCGGCCGGCGCCTTGGCCACGAAGGACGCGGCGATGGCGCCGTTGGCGCCGGGCTTGGGGTCGATGAGCACCGGCTGGCCCAGCGGCTTGGCGATGCGTTCGCCGATGGTGCGCGCGATGCCGTCGACCAGCCCGCCGGCGGCCGACGACACGATCACCTTGATCGGCTGGGTCGGGTAGGCGTCGGCCGCCTGCGCCTTCGGCAGGGCACCCAGCGCGGGGGCCAGCAGTCCGCTCGCGCCCCATTGCGCGAATCGACGTCGTTGCAGCATGAAGAGGTCTCCTGTTGGTTTTCTTGACGATGAAAGTCGTTCAGCCGGCCGCGCCCCACACGGCCAGCGCGTCGAGCGCCTCGACCGTGCGGCCGTCCACCCGCAGCGGGTTGACTTCGAGCGAGACCAGCTCGGGCCCGAGTGCGAGCGCCGCGTTGCCGATGGCGGCCACGGCTTCGGCGATGGCGTCACGGTCGGCCGCGGGCGCGCCGCGCCAGCCGTCGAGCAGGCGCGCACCGCGCAGCTCGGCCAGCATGTCCTTCACCTCGGCGGGCGTCACGGGCAGCAGGCGCAGGCTGGTGTCGCGCAGCGCCTCGACCCAGATGCCACCGAGCCCCACGGCGAGCGCCGGGCCCCACTGCGGATCGCGCACGGTGCCGACGAAGAGCTCGAGCCCACCTTGGCGCATCGGCGCGACCAGGATGCCGTCGATCTCGGCCTCGGGCCGCGCGGCGCGCACCGCGTCGGCGCCTGGCAGGTTGAGCGCCACGCCGCCGACCTCGGTCTTGTGCGCGATCTGCGCCGAGGCGATCTTCAGCACGACCGGGCCGCCGAGTTCCTGTGCAATGCGCGCGGCCTCGTCGGCGCTGCGCGACAGCCGCACGGGCACCACTGGCACGCCTCGCTGCGAGAGCCACTCGAGCGTCTCGCGCTCCGAACGCAGAGGCTGCGCGGGCGGCGTGGCCGGCACCGCGGCAGCGACACCTTGCACGCCCTGACGCCGGCGCAGCGTTTCCGACCACCGGCGCACCGCACCCGCCGCGCTCATCGCATGGTGGATGCCGCAGGCGATGTGGCGGATGCCGGTCTCGGCGATGAGTTCGCGCGACCGCTCGCTCACCTGCATCACGTAGTGGCTGCAGACGATGGCGGGCACCGGGCTGGCGGCCAGGCCGCGCGCCACCTGCGCCAGCACGGCGCGATTCAGCGGCGTGTCGTTGGCCGGCGCGTTGGGCACGTCGGCCACGACGATGGCGGCGCCCAGCGCGGGGTCGCGCACCAGCGCTTCGAGCGCGTTGCCGAACAGCTCGGGCTGCAGCATGGCGGCGCCGGTCACGTCCAGCGGGTTCTGCGGCGTGCCGTAGCCCGGCAGCACCTCGCGCAGCGCGGCCTCGGTGGCGGGCGCGAGCGGCGTGAGCGCCAGGCCTTCTTCCTCGGCGCGCTCGGCAAAGATCTCGCACATGCCGCCCGACATCGACACCGCCGCCAGCCCGCCGGCCGCGAAGGGCCCGGTCATGCTGGCGAAGGCGGCGGTGAACACCAGGTCTTCGATGGAGCGCACGCGCATCAGGCCCAGGCGCTGGCACATGGCGTCGAACACGCGGTCGTCGCCCACCAGCGAGCCGGTGTGGGCCTGCGCAGCCTGCGCCGTGATCTCGCTGCTGCCCATCTTCAGCACGACGATGGGCTTGGCCACGGCCAGCGCGCGCTCGGCCGCGGCGGCAAAGCGCTGCGGGTCGCGCACGGTCTCGGCGAACACGGCGATGGAACGCGTGTGCTCGTCGTCCACCAGGTAGTCGATGACCTCGGCGATGTCAATGTCCGACTCGTTGCCGGTCGACACCATGCGGCTCAGGCCGATGCCGTGCACCTGCGCCATGAACGACAGCTGCCCCGCCAGCGCGCCGCTTTGCGACACGATGCCCAGCGTGCCCGCCGGCAGCGGCTCGCGCAGCGAGGCGGTCCACACGGCCGAGCGGTCGACGAAGTTGACGAAGCCCAGGCAGTTCGGCCCGAGGATGCGCAGGCCGCGCGATCGCGCCTTGGCCGTGAGCTGGCGCTGGCGCTCGCGGCCTTCCTCGCCGGCTTCGGCGAAGCCCGAGCTCAGCAGCACCGCATTGCCGATGCCCGCTCGCTGCAGGTCGGCCAGCGCGTCGTCGAGCGCGTCGGCCGGCACCATCAGCAGCGCCGTGTCGACCGGCTCGCCGATGGCCTCGGCCGAGGTGGCCGCCGCCATGCCATGAAAGCTGCCGCCGCGCCGGTTGACCGGGTACAGCTGGCCCGCATAGCCCAGCGTGCGCAGGCTGGCGAGCGCCGCGTTGGACCACACCGAGCGCTCGGTGGCGCCGACGAAGGCGATGGCCTTGGGGTGGAGGAAGCAGTGAAGAGAAGAAGAGGAAGAAGTCATGGCGGGAAGGAAGGTCGGGTTCAGTCGTCGAGCTTGATGCGCAGGTCGCTCACGAAGCGCTTCTCGTCGGCGTAGGTCTTGTGCGCCCAGGCCGTGTAAGCGGGGCTGTCCATGTAGAACCTGACGTAGTCGTTCAAGTCGAGCGTGCGCAAGAACTCGGGGTCGTCCACGGCCTTGCGGAAGGCCTCCTGCAGCGCCTGCACCACCTTCGGGTCCATGCCGCGCGGGCCGGCGATGCCCCACGAGCCGTTGGCCACCACGTCGTAGCCGAGTTCCTTCACGGTCGGCACGTTCAGCCGCGTGGGCGAGCGCGCTTCGTTGAAGGTGGCCAGCAGGCGCACGCGCCCGCCCGCCACGGCGGCGCCGAAGCCGGCCTCGGAGACCGCGTCCACATGGCCGCCCATGAGCGCGTTGTACAGCTCGGCCGCGCCCTTGAAGGGAATGAAATTGAACTTCACGCCGGCCAGCGCCGCCAGCCGCTCCATCGACACGTGCGAGGTGCCGCCGCGCCCGGTGGTGCCGTACGACACTTCGCCGGGTTTGGCCTTGGCCGCGGCCAGCAGCGCGTTCAGGTCTTTCCACGGCGCGTCCTGGCGCACCGTGATGCCCAGCGTGGCGGCCGTCACGTTGGCCACGTAGGTGAAGTCGGTGGCCGGGTCGTAGCTCACCTTCTGCAGGTGCGGCAGCCGGTACAGCGAACTCAGCATGAGCGACAGCGTGTAGCCGTCGGGCGCGGCCTTGCGCGCCATGGTGGTCGGCGCCAGCGTGGCGGCCACGCCGGGCTGGTTGAGGATCACGATCTGCTGCTTCAGCTCGCGCGAGGCCGCCAGCGCCAGTGCGCGCGCCTGCACGTCGGTGGCGCCGCCCGCGGGGTACGGCACCAGCAGCGTGATCGGCTGCTTGCCGAACAGGCCCTGGGCGCGCGCCAGGAAGGGCAGCGCGGTGCCCGCGGCGGCGAGCGCCGCGCCGTGGATCAGGCGGCGGCGCGCCGGGTCGGTCGGGAAGGAATGCATGGCTTGTCTCCGGTCGGTCGAACAGTCGAATCGTTCGTTCTGCGGCGATGGTCGCGCGCAGCCCTGTGCCGGTCACCGTCGCTTCGGACGACTTTGGCCGCCAGGGCGCTTTCGATCCCGTCGCTTCCGACGATGCCGGCGCGGCGCGTCCCTTCCATACTCGGCGCACAACAACGAACCGACCGACGGAGACCGCAGTCCATGGACCTCACCCAGCCCCTGCACAAGGCCCTGCAGGAACGCCCCGGCGCCACCGCCCTCGTGTGCGGCGAACGCCGCAGCACCTTCGCCCAGTTCGTCGACCGCGTGGCGCGGCTCGCGGCCGTGCTGCAGTCGCTGGGCCTGCAACCCGGCGACCGCGTGGGCCTGCTGGCGCTGAACTCCGACCGCTACGTGGAGTACCTCTACGCCACCTGGTGGGCGGGCGGCGTGATCAACCCCGTCAACATCCGCTGGAGCGCGCGCGAGGTCGCGTACTCGCTGGACGACTGCGACACGCGCATCCTGCTGTCCGACGCGCACTTCGGCGCCGTGGCGCAGCAGCAGCGCGAGCTCTCGCGTTCGCTGAAGACGCTGGTGCACTTCGGCGACGGCCCCGCGCCCGACGGCATGGCCGACGCCGAAGCCCTCATGGCGCAGGCGCAGCCCGTGCCCGACGCGCGGCGCGGCGGCGCCGACCTGGCCGCCGTGATGTACACCGGCGGCACCACCGGCCTGCCCAAGGGCGTGATGCTCACGCACGGCAACCTCTACACCGGCCAGCTCTCGGCCAACATGGCCGCCACGCGCCCCGCCGAGGCCGTGGGCCTGAACATGGCGCCCATGTTCCACGTGGGCGGCACCGGCCTCACGCTGCAGCTGATGATGCGGCTGTGCACGCAGGTCATCATTCCGGCCTTCGACGAAGTGAAGGTGCTCGAGGCGATCCAGAACGAGCGCGCCAGCGAGACCTTCATGGTGCCCACCATGCTCAAGCGGCTCATCGAGCACCCGCGCTTCGGCGAGTTCGACACCACCCCGCTGCAGCTGGTGCTGTACGGCGCCGCGCCCATCGACGATGCGCTGCTGCTGCAGGCCATCGACAAGCTGCCGCGCGCGGGCTTCTGCCAGCTCTACGGCATGACCGAGCTGTCGCCCGTGGTCACCGTGCTGCCCACGTGGTGCCACCACCCCGACCAGCCGGCCGCGCGCCGCCGCTCGGCCGGGCGGCCCGTGCCCATCGCCGAAGTGCGCATCGTCGATGCCGACGGCCGGCCCGTTCCCAACGGTACCGTCGGCGAGATCGCCGCGCGTGGGCCGATGGTGATGGCCGGCTACTGGAACAAGCCCGAACAAACGGCTGAAGTGCTGCGCGACGGCTGGATGCACACCGGCGACGGCGGCGTGATGGACGCCGACGGCTTCGTCTACGTGGTCGACCGGCTCAAGGACATGATCGTGAGCGGCGGCGAGAACATCTACTCGGCCGAGGTCGAGAACGCCATCACCCAGCTGCCGCAGGTGTCGATGTGCGCCGTGGTCGGCGTGCCCGACGACCAGTGGGGCGAGCGCGTGCATGCCGTGGTCGTGCTGCGCGCCGGCGAGGCCCTGAGCGCCGAGGCGCTGGTGGCGCACTGCAAGACGCTGATCGCCGGCTACAAGTGCCCGCGCAGCGTGGAGTTTCGCGAAGAGATTCCGCTGTCGCCGGCAGGGAAGATGCTCAAGTACAAGCTGCGCGAGCCGCACTGGGAAGGGCGCGCGCGCAAGGTGGGGTGACGCGCCGGCGGGTGTGTCTGGGTGTGTACGGGTGTGTTTCACCTGCTTGGGGTATGGTGGCGGGCCGCCACCTGCACCCACTGCGACATGCACCGCCGCCTCCTCGCTCTCGCCCTGCCCTGCTTTCTGCTCTTTGGCCTGTCGCCCGCCTTTGCGAACGGCAGCCTGCAGTGCGACGGCCGGCCTTATGCGGTCGAGATCCAGTTCAGTCTCTCGACCGGCCAGCTGACCGAGCTGATCGTGGCGAACACCGCCTCCGGTGCCGACGAGACCGAGCGCTTCAGCCTGCAGCAGCGCTTCGTCGACCATCGCCGCCAGTTCATGCGCGCGCGCGGCACCGGCCTGGACCGTCCGCAAGTGGCCGTGGCGCTGCGCGTGGCCGGCGCGACGGGCACGCTCAGCTACCGCGGCGCGCAGTACGAGCTGCGCTGCAACTGGACCGCGCTGGGCTGACCCACCCCGTCGTGCGTTCACGCTTCGCATGCCGCAAGACCGCACCCTTCTCTATGCCGGACGCGGGTTCGAGGTGGCGCATGTGCGCCTGCACGCGCCGCAGGGGCCGGCGTGGAGCGACCTGTACACCGTGGCCTCGCCGCGCGTCGTCTTCCCCATCGGGCGCACGCGGCTCGACGTGCGCTCGGGCGAGCACACCTGGCTGACCGACGCGCTCACCGCCATCCGCTTCGGCGACGCCACCGCCTACCGGCTGCGGCCCGAGACCGCGACCGTGCGGCACAGCCTCGTGGTCAGCGGCCATGCGTCGGTGAACCCGGCCCACGGTGAAAGCGCTGCGGGCGTGAGCGTCTGCCTGCTCACCCCGCAGGCGCTGTACCGCATGCACGCGGCACGGCGCCAGTTGCCGGACACCGACAGCGCACAGGCTGCCGCGCTGGTGGCCGCGCTCGTCGCCGAGCTGGGCAGCGCGCCGCACCAGGCGCCCTGGCATGGCGCCGTCGCGCGCGCACGGCAGCTGCTGCTGTCCGAAGGCAGCGGCCCGGGCGCGCGGCCTCCGCTCTCGCTGGACGAACTGGCCGAGGCCGTGTCGCGCTCGCCCTTTCACCTGGCGCGGCGCTTTCGCCAGCAGACCGGCCTGAGCCTGCACCAGTACCGCCAGCACCTGCGGCTGGCGGCGGCGATGGAGCGGCTGGCCGACGGCGAGCGCGACCTGGCCGGCCTGGCGCACGACCTGGGCTACTGCAGCCAGAGCCACCTGGGCGCCGTGTTCCGGCGCGGCGTCGGCGTCACGCTCGGCGAGGCCCGCCGCGTGCTCGGGCCGGCCGGCGCAGCAGGCGCACGAATCTGATAGCTTTCGCGCCGGCCGGGCCACAGACTGGCCCGATGACGACATCGCCTCGCACCCTCTGGACCGGCGCGCTCGCCGCGCTGGCCGCCGCCCTCATCGGCAGCGCCTGGCAGCTGCTGTCGCGCCACGGCGTGACCGCCACCGCGCTCGGGCCGATGGACCTCGCGCTGCTGCGCTACGGCATTCCCGCGCTGCTGCTCAGCCCGCTGTGGTTGCGCGGCAGGCTCGTGCCGCCGGGTGCGTCGCGCGGCGCGCTCGTGCTGCTCGTCGTCGGCAGCGGCCTGCCCTTCGGCCTGCTGGTGCTGGCCGGCGCGCAGTGGGCGCCCGCCAGCCACATGGGCATCTTCATGGCCGGCAGCCTGCCGCTGTTCACCGCGCTGGGCGCGTGGGTCTACCGGGGCGAGCGCGTGCACGGCCTGCGCCTGCTCGGACTGGCCGGCATCGCCGTCGGCATGGCCGTGTTCGCGGCAGGCAGCTTCGGCGAGGGCCTGCGCCAGCAGCACTGGCGCGGCGACCTGCTCTTTCTGCTGGCGGCCTTGCTGTGGACCGTCTACTCCCTGGCCTTCGGTCGCTGCGGCATGAGCGCGTGGCAGGGCGCGGCCTTCGTCAACGGGGCGTCGACCCTGCTGCTGTTGCCGCTGCTCTGGCTCGCCGGCCCGCCGCGACTGTTCGCCGCGCCATGGAGCGACATCGCGATGCAGGCCGCAGGGCAAGGCGTGGTCGCCGGCCTGCTGGGGCTGGTGGTCTACGGCGTCGCGATCACGCGGCTGGGTGCCGCACGCGCCGCGCTGTCGTCCGCGCTCGTGCCCGTGCTGACCACCCTCGGCGCGGCGTGGTGGATGAACGAGCCCGTCACGCGCCCCGCGTTGCTGGCGCTGTCGTTCGTGGTGCCCGGCGTCGTGCTCGCGAGCGGCGCGCTGCGGTGGCGGGTGCCGGCGCCACGCGAGAGCGAGCGCAAAACCCCGGAGGAGAATGCGACGACGCCGTGAGGTGGTGTGACGCCTCGGTGCGCTAACGGCGCAGATCGGCTGCTGCGGCGTTCAGTTGCGCGATGAAGTCAGGAAGGGGAATGCGTGAGCCCAGGCTTCCGTCTTTCGCGGGGAACGCAACGCAGAGCTGGTCTCGCCCTTCCTCGCGATCTAGCAGCAGCAAGAACTGGCCGTCGAAACTCAGTTCCGCGACGAGGTGCTCGTGTGCCGTGTCGCTCAGGATGGTGGTTTCCCATTTCTCGTTTTTCATGTCTGCTCTGCGGATGAAAGATGACGATGCCGTGCGCTGAGGGTTGAGGCTCGACAGGGCCGGATGATAGGTCGGCAGGTCTGCGAATCCACCCTCGCGCGAGCAGCACTGGCCGTGGCTATACTGCGCCGGTCACGTCAACACAGGGCGTGATCGGGCTTGGACTCCCGTTGAAATCACTGCGACGTAAAAGCCGCAGCCACCCCGCAGGGTCTGCGGCTTTGTCGTTCGCGCTTCCTGTTTAGGCGGCTCGATGGGCGGGCGCGAGCCCGGCCGGTTTCACGCAAGTGGTTTCCCGGTAGTCCAACCCGTCGAGCCGCCGCCCCCGCTTGGACTCGGGTGCGTCGGTTTCAGCAAACCGAAACCCTTGGAGGCCATTCATGGCGGCATCTGCATCTCCCCGCGCGTCCGCACACGCGTCTTCGCTTCCTGCATCTTCTGAAGAAACCTCCAGTGCCGAATCGCTCGCACTGCAGGCGTGTGACGACGTCGACAGTCTTCATGCGGTGCAACGCGCCTACGCGTGCATCGAGAAGCTCATCGTTCCGCAGCACGTTGGGGATACGGAAGAGGTCTTTCCGACGCGCACGGAGTTGGGGGCGCTGGTGCGGTTGGTGAATGAGGAGTTGCAACGGCGGATCGAAGCCGCCGATGCCACGACTCAGTCACTGCGTGCCGTTGTTGAAGGCGGTGTGCGATAAGCCGCTTCGCCCCCCGACATGGAATCTCCTGCGAGATGGCCCTAATCTTTAAGGCGAGGCACACCTGTTCGGCTGATCAAGATCTAGCACTCAACAATGGAAATGGGCATATCGCATTTCGAGTTGGGGAGGCAGAATCCGGCCAGAAGCAGCCAGCCGTGACCGTCCTCTTTTGACCTCGCCCCAAAGCCGCTCGCGTGTGCCGCACGCACCTCATCGATTGTTAGCCACTTCCGCTGCGAGTGAACAACTCGGTGGAAGGCGAGTTGTACCTTTAAGGAAACAGAGAGATGGTTGATGCGTTCCTGATCGCCGCGGAAGCGTGGCTCTGCAATGGATATTGGGTCGACATTCGATATGTCGCTGAGAAAGGATCGGCCGGTACAAGCCTCTGGCAAGCATCGATTTATCTCAGCCCAGTGCGACCGAACGTCGAATCGAACTTTCAGATCGCCACGTCGCGCCTCGTTGCTGGGCAAGTACAAAGAGTGATTAGAAGAAAAACAGAGGTTCTAGGATTGCTTCGTGACGCCATTGGTGGTCGCATCGACATTCACGATCATCAACTAAGGCTGCGGGTCGCCGACTACTCCTCCGAGATGAGCTTTCGGGATCGCTGGTACTCCACGCTTCATCTCTCGATCGTCTCCGACCATGCTGCGATACCATTGAGTACCGATCTGGCAGAGGTCGATGATGCGTTGCGGATGCAAGAGCTTCCATTCGATGGATTGGTTGATCTTTGTGGATGGCTTGGACTGCAACCACCGGGAGCGGGGGCTGCATCGCAGATTCAATTGCGGGTATCTCCCCCATGCGACTTGATCTTTGAGACGTCCTCTCTTAGACAAAACAGATTCAAATTAACGCTCCACGCTCATTCGACTTTTGACACGTCCCGAATGGACATGGCAATCCGTGTCGCTCCTGGTCAGGGCTTGATGGCAAGAAAGCAGATCGCGGATCAAGTCCGCTGGCGCCGACCAAGAGACGGTCTACGTGTGGGAGTGGCCGAGGTCGAAGTGACAGACGCCGACTCCGTACTTGCCATGCTGATGATTGGTGGCACGAACGTCCGGCGTCAGTGGTTCAGTGATCCGGATAAGGCCCGGAACATTCGACTGCTAACCATGCAGCATTTTGACAAGGACCTTCGAATGGTCCGCTCGGCGGTATTCGACGCACCAGAGTCTGCGAAATTCGAACGAGGCGTTGCGGCTCTCTTGTTCTTGCTCGGATTCACTTCTGTGATTCCTTTGGAGACGGACTCACCGGACATCGTGGTAGCTACACCGGGCGGGCGGGTGGTCATAGTCGAATGCACAACGAGGGTTGCGGATTTTGCGTCGAAGATCGGCAAGCTGGTCGACCGTCGAACCTCAATGGTCCGTGCCCTGACGGAAAGCCGTCATCTCAACCCCGTATCAGCCGCACTAGTTTGCAGGATCCCTCGCGAGCAGATCGCCAATCAAGATCAGGCGCTCCGGCATGGAGTCATTCTGATAGCCAGCGAGGAGCTTACCAACGCATTCAATCGAATTTTTGTGCCCGGGGATCCAGACGCATTGCTGACCGAGGCGTTGGCGCGTTTACCGGAGGGCCCTACAGCGCAATAGGTCGTGACTCGCACCAGCAGCCGACGAAACGCTTTGGGCGTCTGCATCGGAGGAGGCCGAACTTCCGCTTTGGGCCCATTGCAGACGTTCGTAGGAGGCGCCGCAATGCACGAGAGCCGCCGTTCGAGTCAACTTTCATCCGCTCACGATGCTCGCGTCGGGGGATCCGAAGAACGACGAAAATTGGCGATCAAATTCGAAGCATCAGGTGAATGTTTGACGGATTTCCTAGTACCTACAATGATCCTCTAACAAAGGGAGATCAGAGTGGTGAGGCCTACGAAATCGGTAGAGAACTTCATGACGGAATTCGCCGTCAACCTTATTAGTACTCGGTACTTGCTGACCTCGGCTAGTCAGCTGATGTCAGACGGAGAAATTCCTCCGAAAGAGCTGGAGATCTCGAAGAACTGTCACATCTACATGGTTGTTACACGGCCGGCCGTTCACTTCGATCCCTCCGACTTCACGTACGCCGATGGCGTGATCGCAGGCTCGCTCGTCTACCGCAATGACGATGGCGAGCAACGGCATCAATTCTCCAGTCCGTTCCCGCTGGTGGACGGCGCGATTCGACTTGATCTGTCGCCGTACCCTCACAACGAAATCAGGACGTACGACTCGGAAGGAAGCATTGTCCGCTTCATGCCGGCGAACGCGGCCAGCGTTCTCCAAACTCAACTGTCCTACAAACACGCATTTCGTAAGCTCAAAGTGCTGTATGTTGGTCAGTCATACGCAGGCGGGCACAGCTCTGCGTTTGATCGCCTTCGAAAGCACGACACGCTGCAAAAAATTCTTGCTACCACCGCCTATGAATCGCCTTCGAGCGAGGTCCTGGTGCTGACCGTCGAATACTTGCCGCCACGGATCATTAGCATGATGAACGGAAGAGACAAGAGCTTGATCCGCGGCGAACGAGACGAGCGTCGTTTCAACAAGGCATTGGATGCCGACTTCAGCAAGAAGCTCCAAATCTCACTGGTCGAAGCAGCTCTTATCCGGTACTTCCAGCCGAAATACAACACCGTCTACAAGAAGAAGTTCCCATCTCGCGACCTGAAGGTACTTCAAGAGTGCTACCAGTACGACTTCTCCAGCCTCGCGGTGGAATTTGACACGTCTGAGCTGCGGCTGGTGACGTACTCGGATTTTGTGGCACCCAGCGATCACCACATTGCAACTTTTATGCTCACTGACGATGCTGCTCGAACGCAGTTCTTCGCGATGCGGAGCCGCCCTGGCGACGTTGACCTAACGACTCCTATTGCGGCGTCGAAGTAGTCAGACCAAAGAAGTCTCGGCGTCGTCAGGGCCAGTGCTTAGCGTACCGAAAGCAGCCGCTCGACTAAGGTAGCTTCTGGCCGAATAGCGCTACCCCGAATCCTCGCACGGACCACTCAACCTGATAAGCGCCGTTTTGCCAAACGGCGCGGCAAGCATCCATCGGGGACCGGAATTCGAAGTTCACCGAAGAAATTCGAAGCTCATTGAGGCTCAAACACCTGTTGCCCGCAAACGACGGCTTCCGCCTACAGCGCACCCCCTCCATTTGTGTTCCCAAATTGAGCACAATCCCCCCATGCCAAACATCGCATCCATCCTCAAAGCCGAAATCTCCCGTGTCGCTCGCAAGGAAGTGCGAGCGGAAATCGAAACACTCAAGAAGGCCTCCGTCGCGCACCGGGCATCGATTGCCGACTTGCGCCGTCAGGTGAGCGCCCTCGAAAAGGAATTGCGCAAGGTCGCCAAGGGCTCCGCGCGCCAGGCGCCGGCCGCCGCCGGTGCTGCGGGCGACGACGCCGACGCAGGCGGCCCGAAGCGCCGCTTCAGTGCCAACCGGCTGGCCGCGCACCGCGTCAAGCTCGGGCTTTCCGCGGCGATCTACGGGCAGTTGGTCGGCGTGTCAGGCCAGACGATTTATCACTGGGAACAAGGCAAGGCACGCCCGCGTGCGGCGCAGCTGGAGCGACTGGCCGCGGTGCGGGAACTCGGGGCGCGCGAGATTGCTGAGCGGCTGGAAGCGCAGTAAGCAAGTCACCCGCCGCACACCATGAAGCTCGGCTACACCATCGTCTACGTTCCCGACGTCGCCCAATCGCTGAAGTTCTTCGAGCAAGCCTTCGGTCTGCCCACGCGCTTCCTGCACGAATCGGGCACTTATGGCGAACTCGAAACTGGCGAGACCACGCTGGCGTTCGCCGCACACGCGCTCGGCGATTCCAACTTTCCGGGCGGGCATGTCGCCGCCTCGGAATCCGCGCAACCGCTGGGCATGGAGCTGGGCCTCGTGACGCCCGATGTGCCCGCCGCGCACAGCCGCGCGCTCGCGGCCGGCGCCACGCAGCTGTCGGCACCGGTGACCAAGCCCTGGGGACAGGTGGTCTCGTACGTGCGCTGCCCCGACGGCACGCTGGTCGAGCTGTGCTCGCCCATCGGCGGCTGACGGGCGCCCTGCCCGCTCGCCAGTTCGCTGGCGGCTAGTCGATCAACGCCACCGCCCGCCGCGCAAACCCCGCGGCCTGCGCGCCCACCTGCACCGCATCGGCCGCCGCCGCGCTGCCGCTCTTGGCGCGCGCCGCGATGCCTTCGAGGATCACGGCGAAGCGGAACAGCGAGAACGCCAGGTGGAAGTTCGTCACCGGCTCGGCGCAGCCACCGGCCTGCTGGTAGTGGGCGACGTACTCGGCCTGCGTGGGAATGCCTTCGGCCGCGAGGTCGATGCCCTGCATGCCTTCGAACTCGTCGGCGCCGGTATACCAGGCCATGCAGTTGTAGGCCACGTCGGCCAGCGGGTGGCCCAGGGTGGACAGCTCCCAGTCGAGCACGGCGATCACGCGCGGTTCGGTGGGGTGGAACATGAGGTTACCGAAACGGAAGTCGCCGTGCGCGATGGTGGTCTGGTCGCCCGGCGGCAAATTGGCCGGCAGCCAGGCGATGAGGCGGTCGATGTTGGCGTCTTTGCGCGTGCGCGAGGCTTCCCACTGGCGGGTCCAGCGGGCGATCTGGCGCTGGAAGAAGTTGCCGGGGCGGCCGTAGTCGGAGAGGCCGACAGCGGCCAGGTCGACCGCGTGCAGGCGCGCCAGGGTCTCGGCCATGGCGAAGTAGTACGCGCGGCGCTCGGCGGGCGCGATGCCGGGCAGCGCGTAGTTCGACAGCACGCGACCCTCGAGCTTCTCCATCACGTAGAAGGGCGTGCCCACCACGGCGCGGTCGTCGCAGTACAGCACGGTGCGCGGCACGGGCACGTCGGTGACGGCCAGTGCGCGCAGCACGCGGTACTCGCGGTCGACCGCATGGGCCGAGGGCAGCAGTTCGCCGGGCGGCTGCTTGCGCAGCACGAGCGCGCGGTTGTCGAAGTCGACGAAGAAGGTGGGGTTCGACTGCCCGCCGCCGATGCGCGCCAGGCGCATCGGGCCTTCGAGCTCGGGCAGTGCCTGCCGCAGGTGGCGCTGCAGGCGGTCGGCGTCGAACTCGATGCCTGCGGTGGCGGTGTCTGCAGCTGCGCTCATGGCCGACGGAACACGGGCTCGCGTTTCTCCAGGAAGGCTTTCACGCCTTCGGCGAAGTCGGGCCGGTCGATCAGCTCGCGCTGGCGCTCGGCCTCGTGGCGCATCTGGCCGACGAGCGACTGGTTCGCGGCCGATTCGTACACGGCGCGGATCTCGTGCGCGGCATGCGCGGGCAAGCGCGCGAGCCGCTGCGCGACGGCCACGGCCTGGGCGCGCAGTTCGGCGTCGTCCACGCAGGCCCACACGAGGCCCCATTGCGCGGCCTGTTCGCCCGACAGGCGCTCGCCGAGCAGCGACATGCCGACGGCGCGCGCGCGGCCCACGAGTCGCTCGAGGAACCAGGTGGTGCCCAGGTCGGGCACGATGCCCAGGCGCGGCATGAAGGGCAGGTAGAAGTAGGCCGATCGCGCCACCAGCACGACGTCGGCGGCCAGCGCCACGCCCACACCGGCGCCCGCGGCGGGGCCGTTGACGGCGTTCACCACGGGGAAGGGCATGCTGCGCAGGTCTTCGATGAGGCGGTTCGACATCGCCTCCATCGCGTCGGCCGTGCGCTGGCCCAGGCTGCCGGGCGCGCTGGCGTCCATGCTGCTCAGGTCGGCACCCACGCAGAACGACTTGCCGACGCCGGTGAGCACCACGGCGCGCACCTCGCCTTCGTCGCGCAACTGTGCGAGCCGCTGGCGCAGGGCCTCCTGCAGCGGCTGGGTGAGCGGGTTGAGGCGCTTGGGAATGTTGAAGCTGAGGATGGCGACGTCGCCGTCGCGTTCGTACAGAAGGGGGTCCTGGTCGTCAGGCTGGCTCATGGGTGGGCTCCGAAGGGCGTGAGTAGGTAAAGGCGTTCACTTCATGTTCAGCGCGGGTCCGACCGGGTCGAGGTCCACGCCGTTGAAGCGCACGGGCTGCATCGACGCGTAAGCGTGCAGGTCGGCGGCCGAATTGGCCATGGCCACGCCGGGCAGAAGCATCGAGATGCGCGGGCTCTTGAGGGTGCTGGCGGCCACGCGCACGCTCTCGCGCGTGGGGTTGGCGCCGGCCTCGCGCAGCACGTGGGCCATGAGCTGCGCCACGATGTAGCCCGACACGCCGCTGCCGTTGCTCGGGTCAACGCCGCTGGCGTGGGTCTTGAGCAGCTCGAGGTACTCGAGCACCTCGGGGTCGCGGCTCCAGCGCGGGCTCATGGGCTCCTTGTAGACGGCGAGCGCGACCACGCCCTTGGCCTTGTCGGCGCCCGCGGGCTCGAAGGCCATCTTCACGGAGGCGGCGGCAAAGTTGAGATAGCGGTCGGGCGTCCAGCCCACGTCGGCGACCTTGCGGATGGCCTGCGCGGCGGTGCGCGCGGTGGCGGCCATCACGAGCACGTCGGCGCCCGACGACTTGAGCTGCACCACCTGCGAATCGACGGTGGGGTCGGTCACCTCGAAGGTGGCCTGCGCCACGATCCTGGCCTTGCCCTGCTTCGACAGGCCTTCCTGCAGGCCCTTGAGCACTTCGCGCCCGAGGTCGTCGTTCTGCATGAGCACGGCAATCTTCGCGTCGGGGCGGTTGTCGATGATGTGGCGCGCGAACACGCGGCCCTCGCCCTGGTAGCTGCCGAGAAAAGGCACGGTCCACGGGTACTTGGCCGCGTCGTCGAACTGCGAGGCGCCCGACTGCACGAACAGCTGCGGCACCTTCTTGGCGTTCATGTAGCGCTGGATCGCCATGTTGGTCGCAGTGCCCAGGTTGCCGAAGATGGCGAGCACCTGGTCTTCCTCGACGAGGCGGCGCGCCACCTCGACGGTCTTGGGCGGCGAGTACTGGTCGTCGTAGATCAACAGGCGCACCTTGCGCCCGTGGATGCCGCCCTGCTCGTTGAGCTTCTTGAAGTAGGCCTCGGCGACCTTGCCGACCACCGAGTAGCCCGACACGGGCCCCGACAGCGGCATGGGCATGCCCAGCACGATCTCGGCGTCGCTCACGCCGGCCTCGGGCTTCTTCTGGGCCAGGGCCGGCAGGCTGATGCAGAGCGTGGCAAGGCCAGCCACGAGGGCGGTGCGGCGGGAAAGCAAATGAACCATGTCGCGTGTCTCCTTCTGTGTTGCTGCGTGGCCGGGTGGCCTGCGTCGTCAGTCGTCGTCGGAAAGCGGTTCAGGCGGTGGTGGCCCGGTTCGGCCCCATGTAGCCGAAGAGGTGGCCCGCCACCTTGCGCATCTGGATCTCTTCGGAGCCTTCGGTGATGCGGTAGCGGCGGTGGTGGCGGTAGATGTGTTCGAAGGGCTTGTGGCGCGAGTAGCCGATGCCGCCGTGCACCTGCATCGCGCGGTCGGCGGCCTCGCACACGAGACGGTTGGCCCAGTAGTTGCACATCGAGACCTTGTCGGACAGCTGTTTCTCGACCTGCGGCTTGGGCATCTGGTCCATCTGCCACGCGGTCTTGCGGATCAACAGGCGCAGCATCTCGACCTGCGTGGCCAGCTCGACCAGCGGAAACTGGATGCCCTGGTTGCGCGCCAGTTCCTCGCCGAAGGGCTTGCGCTCGCGTGCGTACTTGACGCTCTCGCGCACGCAGTAGTCGGCGGCGCCCAGGCTCGACGCGGCCTGGCGGATGCGGTTCTCGTGCACGAAGTGCTGGGCAATGGCCAGGCCGCCGTCGAGCGGGCCGAGCACGGCGTCTTCGGGCACCCACACGTTCGTGAAGCTCACGCGCGGGTGGTCGGTGGGCATGTTGAAGGTCCAGAGGTACTCCTCGATCTTCACGCCCTCGGCCTTCGCGGGCACGAGCAAGGCGCTGATGCCGCGCGCGTCGCCGTCGCGCCCACTGGTACGTGCGAACAGCACGCAGTGCGTGGCGGTGTGCATGCCGGTGGTCCACATCTTTTCGCCGTCGATGCGAAAGCCGGCGCGGCCGTGGCGTGCTTCGGGCACGGCGCGCGTTTCCATGTGGGTGGCATCGGAGCCGTGCTGCGGCTCGGTGAGGCCGAAGGTCAGGCGCACGCGCTCGTCGAGCATGCCCTGGATGAGTTCGTCGCACTGCGCGGGCGTGCCGAAGTCGCGGATGGCGAGCACGAAGGGGTTGTTGGCGACGATCGAATGCTCGTTCTGCAGGTCGTTGTGCAGGCCCAGGCCGCGCGCCGCGAAGTGCTCGCGGATCACGGCCATCCAGAGGTTGCTGCCGTCGCGCCCGCCAAATTCGGCGGGCAATGCAAAGCGCAGGTGGCCCGCCCGGTCGGCGCGGTGGCGCGCCTCGGCCAGCAGCGCCTCCCACTCGGGGCGCGGCAGGCCGCCGTTCTCGAAGTCGGTGCGGGCCCATTCGCGGCGGTGGTCGAAGAAGCGCTCGTTGTCGTCCTGCGCCTGCAGTGGCGCGATCTCGCGGTCGATGAAGGCGTCGAGTTCGGCGAGATAGTCGACAAGGTCGCGGGGCAGGTCGAAGTCCATGGCTCAGTCTTTCTTCTTCGTGCCGGCGGCATAGCCGGGCTGGTCGATGGCGAGCTTGTCGCGTGTGGTCTGGCGCAGGTGGTCGATCAGGCCGGGGGTGGCGGCGTCGAGTTCGCCGGTGGCGATGCGGGTGCAGAGCAGGCGGTTGGCATCGGCCAGGTCGGCGGGGGCGTCGGGGCCCAGCAGTGCGTGCAGCCGCACCCGTTCGCTTGCCTGCGACGTGGGGCCGAACTGCACTTCGCGCCGCGCGATATCGAGCGTGTTCGCAGCCACGCGCGCGTGGAACGCGACCTGCCCTTCGGTGGCCGGCACCACCTGCTCGCGCAGGAAGGCTGCGACGGCCTCGAGCAGTTCGGCGATGTCGGGGCGGTCTTGCATCAGGCGGCCTCTGCCTGGGGTGCGAACAGCGCCAGCAGGTCCGACTCGGCCTCCGAGGCGCGGCGGCCGATGGCGGCCTTCTCCACATCGCGCTCGCGGCCGCTGAGCCAGGCATGCACCATGGCCTCGCAGACGATGCCCCACTTGAGCGTGCCCAGCACCTCCCACCAGCGCACGCGCCCGGCATCGACCTGCCCGCCTTCGGCGGTGTAGCCCTCGAAGAGCTGCTCGCGCGTGCCGAAGCCGCCCACGGGCAGCGCGCCGTGGCCGAAGCGCCAGGAGCGCACGCACATCCAGCCGAGGTCTTCCATCGGATCGCCGACGTGCGCCAGCTCCCAGTCGAGCACGGCGCGCAGGCCCTCCTCGCCGACCATCAGGTTGCCGTTGCGGAAGTCGCCGTGCACGAGCACCGGCGCGGGCACGTCGGCCGGCGCGTTCGCGCGCAGCCAGCGGAACGCGAGTTCGAACACGGGGCGCGCGGTGCCGTGGCTGCGGTGAAGGTCGATCTGAAAATCAAGCTCCGCGCGCGCGGCGGCCGTCCGCAGCGGCGGCAGGCCGTGCACGGGCAGGCGATGGATGCGCGCCATGGCGGCGCCGCACTGGCGCGCCAGCACGCGGCGCGCGCCGGCCAGGCGTTCGTCGCGCACGATGCGGCGGCCCAGGGTTTCGCCTTCGATGCGGTCCATGACGAAGCCTTCGCCGAGCCCGTCGGCCGGCTGCAGCACATGGCGCACGCCGGGCACGGGCACGCCGCCTGCGCGTGCAACCTCGATGAGCTGCGCTTCCACCACCAGGCCCGCGGTGCCCAGGGCCCGCGCGCCGCTGGCATCGGCCGCGCGGCGCAGCACCAGCGGCCGGGCATGGCCCGCGCCGGTCGTCGTCACATCGAAAGCCCAGGTCTGCTGGCTGGCGCCGCCCGAGAGCCGGCGCACGGCCTGCACCGCATGGCCATCGGGCACGAGGCGCCCGGCCAGCCGCTGCAGTGCGTTCGCGATCAGCGCCGCATCATCGTGCACGGGCGAAGCGTGCCTGGAGCTTGCGCAGCAGCCCGACCACGCCGCCGGGCATCGCGAACATGAAGGCGATCAGCACCACGCCGTACACCGCCCAGGGCGCGGCCTTGGAGACCTTCTCGGCCAGCGAGGGCACGAACATGATGAAGATGGCGCCGAAGATCGCGCCGTACAGCGTGCCCACGCCGCCCACCACGATGCCCACCAGCAGCGAGATCGACAGGAACAGCGTGAACGAATCGGGCGCCACGAACTGCACCGCAATGGCCGACAGCGCGCCGCCCACGCCGGTGTACGCGGCCGACACGCCGAAGGTCATGGCCTTGTAGTGGCTGTTGTCCACGCCCATTGCCTCCGACGCCATGGCGTGGTCGCGGATGGCGCGCATGGCCCGGCCGCTGCCGCTTTGCAGCAGGTTGTGGGCAATGAAGAACATCACGACCGCGACGAACAGCGAGAACAGGTAGAGCCACTGGTCTTCGTTGAGCGGCAGGCCGAAAGGCGCGGCGGGCTTCATGAGCACGATGCCCTGCACGCCGCCGGTCCAGGCCTCGAGGTGCTTGTACTTGAGCAGCTGCGGCATCGCCACGCCGAGCGCGAAGGTGGCCAGCGCCAGGTACAGCCCTTCGAGCTTGAGCGCGGGCCGCCCGAACAGGTAGCCGACGATCAGGCACACCACGGCCGCCGCCGGCACCGTGAGCCAGTACGGCACGCCCGCATGCTCCATGAGGATGCCGGTGGTGTAGGCGCCAATGGCATAGAAGGCGCCGTGGCCCAGCGAGATCTGGCCGTTGTAGCCCGTGAGGATGTTCAGGCCCAGCAGCGCGATCGCGTACGAGATCACCATGGTCGCCTGGAACAGCTGGTAGCCGCGCGCCACGAAGGTGATGCCGATGGCCAGCACGATCAGCAGGCCGACCCACATGAGCGGCGAGCGCGAGGGCTTGGCGGTGCGTGCGCTGGCCGACGTAGCGAGCGGTGCCATGGCGGTCGGCAGGGAGGAAGCTTGGGGGGAGTTCATGCGATCAGACCCGGGTGACCAACTTGCGGCCCATGAGGCCGGAAGGCTTGACGATGAGCACGCCGACGATCAGCACCAGCGCCACCGACAGCTTGAGTTCGGTGCCCACCACGTAGGTGCCGATGAGGTTCTCGAGCACGCCGACGATGAAGCCGCCGAGCACCGCGCCCACGGGGCTGTCGATGCCGCCGATGAGCGCGCCGGCAAAGGCGTAGAGCAACACGCCGGTCATCATGTGCGGATCGAGAAAGACCACGGGCGCGACCATCATCCCGGCCACCGCACCGATGGCGCCGGCCAGGCCCCAGCCCAGCATGAGCATGCGACCGACGTTGATGCCCACCAGCCGCGACGAGGCCGCGTTCTGCGCCGCAGCGCGCATCGCCAGGCCCAGCGGCGTGAAGCGGAAGAACGCGAACAGCAGCAGGACCACCAGCAGCGTGACGCCGATGGCGCCCATCTCGTGCGCCGACATCATGGCGCTGCCGAACCACGCGTCCGACGGGAACGGGCTCGGGAACTGCTTGATGGTGTAGCCGAAGAGCCAGCCCGCTAGGCTGTGGAAGATCACCAGCAGGCCGATGAACACCACCACCACCGACAGCGCCGGCTTGTCGTGCATGGGCCGGATCACGGTGAACTCCACCACGGCCGCGAGCACGAAGGACAGCGCCACGGTCGCCACGAAGGCGGCCCAGTACGGCAGGCCCGCCTGCATGAGGCTCCAGGCGATGAAGGTCGAGAACATCGCCATCTCGCCCTGCGCGAAGTTGATGTGGTGCGTGGCCTGGTAGATCATCACCAGCGCCAGCGCAACGCTGGCGTAGATGCCGCCGGTGGCCAGGCCCGCCAGCAGTTGGTGCAGGAATGCGTTCATCGGTGTGAGGCCCTTATTCGCCGAGATACGCTTTGCGCACGGCGTCGTTGCGGCGGATTTCGGCGGCCGTTCCCGAGAGCACGATGCGGCCGGTTTCCAGGAGGTAGGCCGAGTCGGCCAGGTCGAGCGCGAGCTTGGCGTTCTGTTCCACCAGCAGGATCGACACGCGCTCTTCCTTGTTGATGCGCCGCATGATCGAGAAGATGTCCTTCACGATGAGCGGCGCGAGTCCGAAGGAGGGCTCGTCGAGCAGCAGCAGGCGCGGCTTGCCCATGAGCGCGCGGCCGATGGCCAGCATCTGCTGCTCGCCGCCCGACAGCGTTCCGGCCTGCTGGGCGCGGCGCTCGCGCAGGCGCGGGAAATAGCCGAACACGCGCTCCATGTCGGCATCGATGCCGTCCCTGCTCGCGCGGGCGTACGCGCCCAGCCGCAGGTTCTCCTCGGTCGTGAGGCCCAGGAAGGTGCCGCGCCCATCGGGCACGTGGCCCACGCCGGCCTTGGCGATCTGCTCGGTGGAGCGGCCGTCGATGCGCTGGCCGGCCAGCATGATGCGGCCCTCGGTGCTCACCATCATCTGGCACAGCGCGCGCAGCGTGGTGGTCTTGCCGGCGCCGTTGGCGCCCAGCAGCGCCACGACCTGGCCGGTGGGAATGTCGAGGTCGATGCCCTGCAGCACGCGCGTCGGGCCGTAGGCCGCGTGTAAGCCGCGCACCTCGAGAATGTTGGTCGTCATGCCATCGCCTCCGCTTCTGCCTCTTCGCCCAGGTAGGCGCGGATCACCTCGGGGTGCGCGCGCACCTCGGCCGGCGTGCCCTCGGCGATCTTCTTGCCGAAGTTCAGCGCCACCACCTTGTCCGACACGCCCATCACGAGGCTCATGTGGTGTTCGACCAGCAGCACCGTCACGTTCAGGCGGTCGCGGATGTCGCGGATCAGCGTGCCCAGGCTTTCGAGTTCTTCGTGGTTCAGGCCGCAGGCCGGCTCGTCGAGCAGCAGCAACTGCGGCTCGGCCGCCAGTGCGCGGGCCAGCTCGACGCGCTTCTGTGTGCCGAAAGGCAGGTCGGCCACTTCGCGTTCGGCCACGGCTTCGAGGTCGAGAAAGTGGATCAGCTGGTCGGCCCGTGCCCGCGCCTGCGACTCGATGGCCGCCACGCCGGGCAGCCGGAAGGCGTTGCGCAGAAAGCCCGCGTGGTGCTTGCTGTGGCAGCCCACCAGCACGTTGTCGCGCACGGTCATCGTGCGAAACAGCGCCAAGTTCTGGAAGGTGCGCCCGATGCCCAGGCCCGCCATACGGTGGCGCGGCAGGCGCGTGAGCGGATGGCCGTCGAACTCGATGCGGCCGGCGCTGCACTCGTACAGGCGCGAGAGACAGTTGAACAGCGTGCTCTTGCCCGCCCCGTTCGGCCCGATGAGGCCGCAGATCTGGCCCCGCCGCACGTCGAACGAGACGCCGTCGAGCGCCACGATGCCGCCGAAGCGCACCGACACCGCGTCGATGCGCAACAGGGGGGTGTTCTCTTTGTCTCCGCGATCGGTGTCATGAATCATGCGTCGATCTCTTTTTATGGAGCCGCGGTCGATGGCCGCAGCGTTCTCTTATCCAGAAACACCGCGGAACCGGCTTTGCCGGGCCGCAGGTGTTGCCCCCTGCAAGGGGGTTGGAGGCCACACGAAGTGGGCAAGCCTGGGGGTGTGCCTGTCTACAGCCGTTCGATGATCGTGACGTTGGCCATGCCGCCGCCTTCGCACATGGTCTGCAGGCCGTAGCGCTTGCCGCGCTGGCCCAGGGCGTTGACCAGCGTGGTCATCAGCTTGGTGCCCGAGGCGCCCAGCGGGTGGCCCAGCGCAATGGCGCCGCCGTTCACGTTGATGCGGGCCGGGTCGGCGCCCAGCGCCTTCAGCCAGGCGATCGGCACGGGCGCGAAGGCTTCGTTGACTTCGTACAGGTCGATGTCCTCGATCTTCATGCCGGCCTTTTGCAGCGCGCGCTGCGTGGCGGGCAGCGGGGCCTCGAGCATGATGACCGGGTCGTGGCCCAGCACGCTCATGTGGTGGATGCGCGCCAGCGGCTTCACGCCCAGCGTCTTCAGGCCGCGCTCGTTCACGACCATGAGGCCACTGGCGCCGTCGCAGATCTGGCTGGCGGTGGCCGCCGTGCAGCGCCCGCCTTCGGCGATGAGCTTGACGCCGGCGATGCTCTCCAGCGTGGCGTCGTAGCGGATGCCTTCGTCGGTGGTGTGCAGCTCGCCGGTCTCGGTGCCGTCGGCCATGCGCACGGCCACGGGCACGATCTCGCGCTCGAAGTGGCCGGCCTTGGTGGCGGCGATGGCGCGGTGGTGGCTTTCGAGCGCGTAGCGGTCGAGCGCGTCTTTCTCGATGCCGTAGTTGCGCGCGATCATCTCGGCGCCCGTGAACTGGCTGAACTGGATGCCGGGGTAGCGCTTTTCCATGCCGGGGCTCACGTAGAAGCCCAGGTTGTTCTTCAGCGGCAGCGTGGTGGGCAGGCCCATGGGCACGCGGCTCATGCTCTCGACGCCGGCGGCGATGACGATGTCCATCGTGCCCGACATCACGGCCTGCGCCGCGAAGTGCAGCGCCTGCTGCGACGAGCCGCACTGGCGGTCGACCGAGGTGGCGGGCACCGACTCGGGCAGGCGCGAGGCCAGCACCGCGTTGCGCGCCACGTTGGAGGCCTGCTCGCCGGCCTGGCCGACGCAGCCCATGATGACGTCTTCGATCAGCGCGGGGTCGGCGTCGGTGCGCTCCACGAGGGCGTTGAGCACCTGTGCGGCCAGGTCGGCCGGGTGCCATCCGGCAAGGCGGCCGTTGCGGCGGCCGCCGGCGGTGCGCGCGGCGGCGACGATATAGGCTTCGGGCATGTGAAATCTCCGGTGAGTGATCGGTTCGCGTCCTGCGCATTGTTGGCGCCACGCCGCCGCGCAGCGTCGTCGGAACCGACGATTTTGGGCGCCATGCCGGGCGCCCCACCCCTCACCGGTGGCCGAACACGGGCGGGCGCCGCGCCAGGAAGGCGCGCAGGCCCTCGCGCGCATCCTCGGTGGCAAAGCGCGCGTGCAGCTGGCGCCGCTCGAACAGGATGCCTTCGGACAGCGACGACTCCCACGCGCGGTTGACCGACTCCTTGATCGCCACCAGCGCCGGCAGCGAATACGCCGCGATGCGCGCGGCCAGCGCCAGGGCCTCGGGCATGAGCGCCTCGGGCGCGACCACGCGCGACACCAGGCCGCAGCGGTCGGCCTCGGCCGCGTCGAGCACGCGCGCGGCCAGGCACATTTCCATCGCCTTGGCCTTGCCGATGGCGCGCGGCAGGCGCTGGGTGCCGCCGGCGCCCGGCAGCATGGCGAGCTTTACCTCGGGCAGCGCGAAGCGCGCCGATTCGGCGGCCAGCACGATGTCGCAGGCCAATGCCAGCTCGCAGCCGCCGCCGTAGGCCACACCGGCCACCGCGGCGATCACGGGCTTGCGCACGCGGCGGATGGTTTCCCAGTTGCGGGTGATGAAGTCGTCGCGCACCACGTCGGCGTAGCCCCAGTCGGCCATGGCCGCGATGTCGGCGCCGGCGGCGAAGGCGGTGTCGCCGCCGGTGACGACGATGGCGCCGATGCCCGCGTCGGCATCGAAGGCCAGCAAGGCGGCGCCGAGGGCGTCCATGAGCGCGTCGTCCAGCGCATTGAGTTGGCGCGGGCGGTTCAGCGTGATCACGCCGACGCGGCCGTCGACATGGGTGAGCACGGGAGCGTCGGGCATCGTCATGAACTCAGTCCACCACGATCTTCTGGCGCGCAATCAGCGAGGAGAGCATCGCGCCTTCGTCGGCCAGCAGCTTGCGGAACTCGGGCGTGCTCATGGCGATGGGCTCCGCGCCCAGGTCGCCGTAGCGCGACTTGACGGCGGGCAGCGCCAGCGCCTTGCCGAGCTCGGCGCTCATGCGGGCCAGCACCTCGGGCGGCGTGCCGTTGGGTGCCCACATGCCGAACCAGATGTCGAGGTTGGCGCCCGGAAAGCCCTGCTCGCCCACCGTGGGCACCTCGGGGAAGAAGGGCGAGCGCTTGGCGCTCACGATGCCCAGCAGCTTGGCCTTGCCCGCGCGGATGTGCTGGAAGGCAATGCCGGGGTCGCAGACGAAATCGGCCTGGCCCGAGAGCACATCCTGCAATGCAGGCGCTGCGCCGCGGTAGGGCACGTGCGTGACCTGCGTGCCGGTGGCCTGCTTGAACAGCTCGCAGGCTAGGTGCGGCGGCGTGCCCGCGCCGGCCGAGGCGTACGAGAGCGTGCCGGGCTTGGCCCGTGCCAACGTGACCAGCTCGCGCACGTCTTTCGCGGGCAGCTGCGGCTTGGCGACGAGGTACATCTGCGTGCGCCCGACCGTGGCCACCGGCGTGAGGTCGCGCGAGGGCAGCAGGCTCGCCTTGAAGAGCGAGGGGTTGGCGGTCTCGACCGAGGTCGGCGCGATGAGGAAGGTGTGGCCGTCGGGTGCGGCGCGCACCACCTCGGAGGCCGAGATGTTGCCGCTGGCGCCGGGCTTGTTGTCGATCAGCACGGTCTGGCCGAGCGACTCCGACAGCGACTGCGCGAGGATGCGCGCCATGACGTCGGTGCTGCCGCCGGGCGCGAAGCCGACGACCACGCGGATGGGCTTGGACGGCCATGCGCCAGCGGGTGTGGTTGCAGGCGCCTGGGCCCAGGCCGCATGGCCGGCGAGCGCGAGGCCGCCCAGTGCGGCCACGGCGCGGCCCAGCCGCCGGCCCACGCCGGCGGCGAATTGCTTCTTGTGCATGTGTTGTCTCCGTTGTGGTGTCGAAAGGATCGGCAGGTGCGCTCAGGCGGCCGGGGCGCCCGATTCGTCCGCGCGCAGCAGGTCGCGCAGCTTGAATTTCTGGATCTTTCCGGAGGGCGTGGACGGCATCGTCTCGCGCACCACGAGGCGCTCCGGGATGTACTGCAGCGCCACCTTCTCGGCCTTGAGGAAGGCAACGATCGACGGCAGGTCGATCTGCCGCCCCGGCCTGGGCACCACCACCGCGCAGGCGCGCTCGCCCAGGCGCTCGTCGGGGTAGGCGACCACGGCGGCCATGGCCACGTCGGGGTGGCGGTACAGCAGCGACTCGATCTCGACCACGGGGATGTTCTCGCCGCCGCGGATGATCACGTCCTTGGTGCGCCCGGCAATGCGCACGTAGCCGCGCTCGTCGATGCGCGCGAGGTCGCCGGTGTCGAACCAGTCGGCCGCATCGGTGCCGTTGA
Source organism: Variovorax sp. FW305-3-2-15-B-LB1 (assembly GCF_058787635.1). Taxonomy (NCBI): domain Bacteria; kingdom Pseudomonadati; phylum Pseudomonadota; class Betaproteobacteria; order Burkholderiales; family Comamonadaceae; genus Variovorax; species Variovorax sp. FW305-3-2-15-B-LB1. The sequence goes on from NZ_JBYSZY010000027.1 coordinate 44,647, forward strand.
GCTGCGGGCGTTTCAGGTAGCCGCCGAAGTTGGAGCAGGCGCGCAGCAGCAGCTTGCCGACCTCGCCCGCCGGCAGCGCGAGGCCGTCGACGTCGACCACCTTGAGCTCCACGCCGGGCAGCGGGCAGCCGTCGGTGTGGATGGAACGCTCGTCGTCGTCGTCCAGCCGCGTGAGCGTGACGGCGCCGTTCTCCGTCATGCCCCAGGCCGACACGATCTTGGCGCCCAGCGCCTGGCGCGCCTGCTCGACCAGCGCGCCCGGAATGGGCGCACCGGCGCACAGAAAGGCGCGCAGCGTGGGCACCGCCGTGCCCGACTCGGCCACGGTCTTCGACAGATCGGAGAGAAAGGGCGTGGACGCCATGGTGAAGCTCACGCCCTCGGCGTTGATCGACGCGATGGCCTGCTTCGGCTCCCAGATGTCCTGCAGCACGACCGAGGCCTGCAGCACGATGGGCATCATGAGCCCGTACATGAAGCCGGTCTGGTGTGCCATGGGCGAGGCCATGAGCACCACGTCGGCGGCGCCCAGGCCGAGCCGCTGCGCGTAGGGCACGATGTTGGCCATGGTGGTGTTGGCCGAGTGCATCACGCCCTTGGGCTCGCCGGTGGTGCCCGAGGTGTAGATGAGCTGGGTCACGTCGTCGGGGCCGGGCCGGTGCTGCTGCAGGATCTGCGCGGCGTCGGGCTCCTGTTCCCATGCGGGGCCGGCCAGCAGTGCCTCGAAGCTGTTGGCGCCGCTGCCGCCGACCACCACCACCTGCGCCAGGTCGGGCAGGCCGGCCTGCAGGCCCGTGGCCATCTGTTCGAAGTCGAAGCCCCGGAAGCGCGCCGGCACGACCAGCACCTTGGCCGCGCCGTGCCGCAGCATGAACGACAGCTCGCGCTCGCGGAAGATGTGCATCAGCGGGTTCATCACCGCGCCGATGCGCGAGCAGGCCAGGTAGGTCAGCGTGAACTCCCACCAGTTGGGCAGCTGGCAGGCCACCACGTCGTTGCGCCCCACGCCCAGCCGCGCCAGCCCGACGGCGATGCGGTCGGCCATGCGGCCCAGCTCGCGGTACGTGAAGCGCACGGTGGCGGCATCGCCCTCCCCGTCCTTCACGCGCACCGCGGTGAGCGCCACCTTGTCGGGGCTGGCGGCAATGCAGGCATCGAGCGCATCGTTGATGGTGCGGTCGTGCCACAGGCCCTGGGCTACCATGCGCGCGCGGCGCGGGGGCAGCAGTACGGCGTCGAATTCCATGATGTCTTGTCTCCTCTTGTTGTGCGAACCGGAAAACCAGGAACCGCCGTCTACGCCGGCACCGCCGAGCGCCCGGCGCGCGTGCGGGCGACGATGGTCTTCATGATCTGGGCCGTGCCGTCGCCGATCTGGAAGCCCAGCACGTCGCGCAGGCGCTGCTCCATCGGCCCGCGGTCGTAGCCGCCGTGGCCGAACATCAGCAGGCACTGGTGGATGGCGTCGTAGGCCAGCTTGGGGCCCCACCACTTGCACATGGCGGCCTCGGCGGTGTGCGGCGCGCCCTTGTCCTTGAGCCACAAGGTCTGCAGGCACAGCAGGCGCGCGGCCTCGATCTGCGTGTCGAAGTCGGCCAGCGGATGCGACACGCCCTGGAACGCCGACAGCGGCTTGCCGAAGGCCTCGCGCTGCGCGACGTACTCCCAGGTTTCTTCCAACGCCACGCGCGCCACGGCCAGCACCTGCAGCCCGATGAGCGCGCGCGAGAAGTCGAAGCCCTGCATGACCTGCACGAAGCCCTTGTTCTCCTCGCCCAGCCGGTGGTCGACGGGCACGCGCACGTTCTCGAAGAACAGCGAGCCGCGTCCGATGGCACGCTGGCCGTGGCAGTCGAAGCGGTTGCGCGTGACACCGGGCAGGTCCATCGGCACCAGCAGCGCGGTCACGCCGTGGGCGGCCGATTCGATGCTGCCAGTGCGCCCGAACACCACGGCCGCGTCGGCCTGGTCGGCGGCCGAGATGGAGGTCTTCTCGCCGTTGAGCACGTAGTGATCGCCCACGCGCTCCACGCGCAGGCGCAGGTTGGCGGCGTCGGAGCCGCCGCGCGGCTCGGTGAGCGCAATGGCGAACAGCGCCTCGCCCTGCGTGAGCTTGGCCAGCCACGGCGCCACCACCTCGGGCCGGCCGTGCTCGCACAGGATCTGCCCGTTGAGCGAGGCCAGCAGGTTGATGTAGCTCAGGCTCAGGTCGGCGCGGGCGATCTCTTCGTGGATCACGCCGGCGGCCAGGCAGCCCAGGCCCTGGCCGCCGTGGGCCTCGGGCAGCTCGGGCGCGATGAAGCCCATCTCGCCCATCTCGCGCATCAGCGCGCGGTCGAGCACGCGCGTGGCGTCGCGCTCCAGGAAGCCGGGCGCCACGCGCCCGGTGGCGAAGCGGCGCGCATGCTCGGCCAGCGTCGCCAGGTCGTCGTCGATGTACGGGTTCATCGCGGTGTGTCCGGGTGCGGCTACTTGGCGTACTTGCGGAACTCGGGCTTGCGCCGTTCCTGCAGGGCCGCGACGCCCTCGCGCGACTCTTCGGTGTCGTAGTACAGCTTGAGCGCGTACATGCCCAGGCCCGCGATGCCGGCCTGGTGCGCGGTGTCGGCGTTGAAGCTGCGCTTGGCGATGGCCAGCGCGGTGGGGCTGCGCTCGCAGATTTCCTCGGCCCACTTCTGCACCTCGGCATCGAGCTGCTCGTGCGGCACCACGGCATTGGCCAGGCCCATGGCCACGGCCTCGGCGCCGCTGTAGCGGCGGTTCAGGTACCAGATCTCGCGCGCCTTCTTCTCGCCGACCACGCGGGCCAGGAAGGCGGTGCCGTAGCCCGGATCGACCGAGCCCATCTTCGGGCCCACCTGGCCGAACACGGCCTTCTCGGAGGCGATGGTCAGGTCGCAGATGGTGCACAGCACGTTGCCGCCGCCGATGGCAAAGCCCTGCACGCGCGCGATGACGGGCTTGGGCACGTTGCGGATGGCGTCGTGCAGCTCTTCCATCGGCAGGCCGATGGTGCCGCGCCCGTCGTAGTTGCCGTTGTGGGCCGACTGGTCGCCACCGGTGCAGAAGGCCTTCTCGCCGGCGCCGGCCAGCACGATGGCGCCCACGCCGCGGTCGTAGCCCGCGCGGTTGAGCGCGCGGATGATCTCGTCGCAGGTCTGGCCGCGGAAGGCGTTCATCTTCTCGGGGCGGTTGATGGTGATCCACGCCACGCCGTTGCGCACGTCGTAGAGGATGTCTTCGAAGTCGGGGGATGCCATGGGGGTCTCCTGAAAGGTGTCGGGTGTGTGTGGGGGGTCAGCCGTTCATCGTCAGGCCGCCCGAGACGCTGAGCACCTGCCCGGTCACGAAGGCCGCGTCGTCGCTGGCGAAGAAAAGAATGGCGCCCGGCAGGTCGTTCGGCTGGCCGATGCGGCCCAGCGGAATGGAGCGCGTGAAGGCCTCCATGAGCTTCTCTGGGTTGCCCGCGCCTTCCTTGTATTCGGCGAACAGCGCGGTGTCGGTGGGGCCGGGGCACACCACGTTCACGGTGATGCCGTGGCGCGCGTGCTCGCGGGCGATGGTCTTGGAGAACGCCACCAGCCCGCCCTTGCAGGCCGCGTACACCGCCTCGCCCGAGGAGCCCACGCGCGCCGCGTCGGAGGCGATGTTGACGATGCGCCCCGCCTTGCGCGCGGCCATGCCGGGCAGCACGGCGTGGTGCATGTGCAGCGCGCCGGTGAGGTTGATGGCGATGAGCTTGTCCCACTGCGCGGGCTCGGTCTTGGTGAAGGGCTTGAACACGTCCCAGCCGGCGTTGTTGACCAGCACGTCGACCGGGCCGAAGCGCTCCACCACGGCGGCCACGGCCGCGTCGACGCCGGGGCGGTCGGTGATGTCGCAGCGGAAGGCCTGGGCCTGGCCGCCGTCGGCGCGGATCTGCGCGGCCACCGCTTCGGCGGCCTCGAGGTTCATGTCGAACACCGCCACGCGGGCGCCGTCCTGGGCGAAACGGCGGCTGGTGGCGCCGCCGATGCCGCCACCGCCGCCGGTGACGATCACTGTCTTGTCCTGAAATCGCTGCATCTGGTTCTCCTGGGGTGCGAGGGCTTGCTATATCGTTGGGCCGTTGGGCGCCACTTTTGAGACATTTACGTAAATATGTTGACGTATTATGGGATGCTGCCGTGGCGTCGCGCAAGCCTTTCCGAAAGAAAAACATGCAAAACACTAGTGAAAACACCGACGCGGCGCGCATGGCGCTGGCCAACCGGGTGTTCTTCCGCCTCTATCAATGCGCAAACATGTTGCATAAAACCGGCAGCCGCGCGGTCGAGGCCGAGGGCCTGACGACGCAGCAATGGGCCGTGCTCGGCGCGCTGTCGCGCGACGAGGCCGAGGGGGGAATGAGCGTGGGGGACCTGGCGCGCTACCTGAAGGTCAGCCGCCAGAACCTGTCGGGCCTGGTCAGCCGCATGGAGCGCGACGGGCACGTGACGACCGCGCCCGACAGCCGCGACCGGCGGTCACGGCTGGTCACGATGACCGGGTCGGGGCAACACGTGTGGAAGGTGGAAGCGCAGCCGAAGATCTACGCCTACTACGAGCAGGTGCTGGACGGGTTCTCGGTGAACGACGTCACGCACACCCTGCACTACCTGCTGAAGCTGCTCGACAACATGCAGCGGGTGGACGATGCGCAGGGGGGAGCGGAAGAGCCGGCGGAATGACGCCGGCCCCCGCGGCCTGAATCAGGCCTTGGCCAAACGCTTCGCCATGCTCCAGCGGTGCACCTCCGACGGGCCGTCGTAGATCCGGAAGGCCCGCATGTCGCGGAAGATGCGCGCGGCCACGGTCTCGTCCGATACGCCGCTCGCGCCCAGGATCTGCACCGAGCGGTCGACCACGCGCCACTCGGCCTCCGAGCACAGCACCTTGGCCACGCTCGACTCGTGGCGGCCCTTGCCGCCCTGGTCGAGCACCCACGCGCAATGCCAGATGGTCAGGCGCGAGACGTGCAGGTCCATCTCGTTGTCGGCCAGCATGAAGCCCACGCCCTCGTGCTCCACCAGCGCATGGCCGAAGGCCTGGCGGCGGCGGGCGTAGTCGGCGGCGAGTTCGTGCACGCGGCGCGCGGCGCCGAGCCAGCGCATGCAGTGCGTGAGGCGCGCGGGCGCCAGCCGCACCTGCGCGTAGCGAAAGCCTTCGCCGATGGCGCCCAGCACGTCGGTGGCCGGCACGCGCAGGCCGTCGAAGCGCACCACGCCGTGGCCACCGGTGAAGCAGCTGTCGAGCGCGTCGATCTGCCGCTCGATGACGATCTCGGGCTGGTTCATGTCGGCCAGGAACATGGTCGACGACCCGTCTTCCATGCGCGCCATGATGATCGCGAAGCCCGCGCCGGTGGCGCCGGTGATGAACCACTTGCGCCCGGTGATCACGTAGTGGTCGCCGTCGCGCACGGCCACGGTCTGCATCATCGACGGGTCGGAGCCGGCGCCGGGCGGCGGTTCGGTCATGCAGAAGCACGAGCGCACGTGGCCGTCGATGAGCGGCTGCAGCCAGCGCGCCTTCTGCGCCGGCGTGGCCACCACCTCCATCAGATGCACGTTGCCTTCGTCGGGCGCGTGGATGTTGAGCGCCACCGGGCCGAGCGGCGAGTAGCCCGCCTCCTCGAACACGATGGCCTTGTCGATGTGCGACAGGCCCAGCCCGCCGTGTTCCTTCGACGCATGCGGCGTGAGCAGGCCGGCGCGGCGTGCGCGCGCCACCAGCTCGTCGCGCAGCGCCTCGGCGGGGCCGTGCGAATCCTGCCGGGGGTCGGATTCGAGCGGAATCACCTCCTCGGCGATGAAGCGGCGCGTTCGTTCCTGCAGGTCGAGCTGGGCCGGGGTGAGGCTGAAGTCCATGGTGGGACGCTCCTTCTTTCTCTCAGTGGATTCAAGGACGGATTGAAGACAATGCGGCGCATGGTGCCGACGCGGGCGCGGGTTTCGAGTCGTGAGCGGGACAAGCCCGCCGGATTCGTCCGTTCCGACGATGCCGCAGCCCGGCCTGCGCCCAACACTGACACGCCATGAACACACCTGCAACCGACAACCACGCCAACGACAACGTCCTCCTGCTCACCCGCCCGCAGGACGGCTGCGCCTGCCTCACGCTGAACCGCCCGCAGGCCATGAACGCCCTGTCGCTCGCGCTGCGGCGCGCGCTGGTGCGCACGCTCGACACGCTCGCGCAGGACGACAGCGTGCGCGTGCTCGTCCTGACCGGCGCGGGCCGCGCCTTCTGCGCCGGCCTGGACCTGCGCGAGATCGACCCCGGCGCCATCACCGGCGACGCCGGCACCGACGTGGCCACCGCGCTCGCGAACTTTCCACGCCCGGTGATCGGCGCCGTGAACGGCGCGGCCATCACGGGCGGCCTCGAGGTGGCGCTGGCCTGCGACCTGTTGATCGCGTCGAGCGAGGCGCGCTTTGCCGACACCCACGCGCGCATCGGCGTGATCCCGGGCTGGGGGCTGTCGCAGCGGCTGTCACGCCTCATCGGCATCGCGCGGGCCAAGGAGATGGCCTTCAGCGGCAACTTCGTCGGCGCCGAACAGGCCGAGCGCTGGGGGCTGGTCAACCGCGTGACGACGCCCGAGCAGCTGATGCCCGAGGCGCTGGCGTTGGCCGCCGACATCGCGAGCGCGCTGCCCGAGATGTTGCCGGTCTACAAGCGCCTGATCGACGACGGCCATGCACGCAGCTTCGCCGAAGGCATGGCGCTGGAGCAGGCCGCCACGCGCGAGTGGGCTGCGTCGCTCACGCCCGAGGTGCTGCGCGCGCGGCGCGAGGCGGTGCAGGCGCGCGGGCGGGCGCAGAAGGGCTGACGACAGCCCTTCGCCCCGGCCTCAGCGCGGCGCCATCCGGATCGCGCCGTCCAGCCGCACGCTCTCGCCGTTGAAGTAGCCGTTGGTGATCATCAGCTCGGCCAGCGTCGCGTACTCGGCAGGGTTGCCCAGGCGCTTGGGGAAAGGCACCGAGGCGGCCAGTGCGGCCTTCACGTTGTCGGGCGCGCCCTGCAGCAGCGGCGTGTTGAAGATGCCCGGCAGGATGGTGTTCACGCGGATGCCCTCGCCCATGAGGTCGCGCGCGATGGGCAGCGTCATGCCGACCACGCCGGCCTTCGAGGCGGTGTAGGCGGCCTGGCCCATCTGGCCGTCTTGCGCCGCGACCGAGGCGGTGTTGACGATGGCGCCGCGCTCGCCATCTTCCAGCGCATCGAGCGTGAGCATGCCGGCTGCCGACTTGGCGATGCAGCGGAAGGTGCCCACGAGGTTGATCTGGATGATGCGGTCGAAGTTGGCGAGCGGAAAGTGCTTGATCTCGCCCGAGGCCTTGTCGCGGCTCGCGGTCTTCACCGCGTTGCCGGTGCCGGCGCAGTTGACCAGCACGCGCTCCTGGCCGTGCGCGGCGCGCGCCTTGGCAAAGGCCGCGTCGACCTGCTCTTCCGACGTGACATCGACCTTGCAGAACACGCCGCCCAGCTCCTTGGCCAGGGCCTCGCCCTGCTCCACGTTGAGGTCGAACAGCGCGACCTTCACGCCGTGGCTGGCCAGGCGGCGCGCGGTGGCGGCCCCGAGGCCCGAGGCGCCGCCCGTGACGACGGCGGCAATGCTGGAATCGAGTTGCATCTCTTGTTGTCCTTGGATAGAGAGAGAAAGGAAGAAAGAAAACCGAAAACGCCTGCCGTTCAGACCGGGTAGTAGCGCAGCTTTCGCGCCGCCATCTCGCGCATGCGCGCCGTGGGCACATACGGCGCGCCGAGCGCCGCATGCTTGTCGCACAACGCGACCACGCGGTCCAGCCCCAGCCAGTCGGCGTACTTGAGCGCGCCGCCCGCGTAGGCCGGAAAGCCCACGCCGAGCAGCAGCGCCATGTCGAGCTCGGCCGGCGTGGCGACCACGCCGTCTTCGAGCGCGTGCGCGGCCTCGACGACCATCGGCAGCATCATGCGTTCGACGATCTCCATGTCCGCGAAGTCGCGCCGCCCTTGCGGCTGCAGCGTGGCGACCAGCGCATGCGCCTCGGGCGCGGCCGACTTGCGCGGGCGGCCCGTGGGGTCGTTCTCGTAGCGGTAGAAGCCCGCGCCGTTCTTCTGGCCGTAGCGCTTGTTCGCCACCATGAGCTTCACGGCGTTGCGTTCGAGGGCCGGCATGCGCTGCGGGTAGCCCGCGGCGATCACATCGCCCACGTGCGCGCCCACGTCCATGCCCACCACGTCCTGCAGGTAGGCCGGGCCCATGGGCCAGCCGAAGGCTTCCATCGCGCGGTCGACAGCCTCGAAGTCGGCGCCATCGGCCACCAGCTGCACGAAGGCGTTGATGTACGGCGTGAGGATGCGATTGACCAGGAAGCCCGGGCAGTCCTTCACCACGATGGGCGTCTTGCCCATGGCCACGGCATAGCCCACGGCGGTGGACACGGCGGCATTGCTGGTCTTCGCGCCCTGGATCACTTCCACCAGCTGCATCACCGGCACGGGGTTGAAGAAGTGCATGCCGACAAAGTCCTCGGGCCGCGCAAGCGGCTGGGCGATGTCGTCGATGCGCAGGCTCGAGGTGTTCGAGGCGATCACGGTGCCGGGCTTCACGCTGCGCTCCAGCGCGGCCAGCACCTTGCGCTTGACCTCGAGGTTCTCGACCACGGCCTCGACCACGCAGTCCACGCTGTCGAAGCCGGCCTCGTCGAGCTGCGGCACGATCGACGCTTGAATGGCGTCGGCCTTGGCCTGCGCGAGCCGGCCGTTCTTCACCTGCTTGGCGAGCTGCTTGCCGGCCTCGGCCATGCCCAGGTCGAGCTGCGGCTGCGCGATGTCCTTCATGCGCACCGGCGTGCCGCGCAATGCGCTGGTGTAGGCGATGCCACCACCCATGATGCCGGCGCCGAGCACGGCCGCCTGCTTCACCGGACGGCCTTCGCGCGCGTGGCGCTTGTAGAGCTTCTTGAGCGCCTGGTCGTTGAGGAAGGCCTGCACCAACGAAGCCGCGGCCTGCGTCTTCGCGACGCGGCCGAAGGCGGCCGACTCGAGGTCGAGCGCGCCCGCGCGGTCGCGGCCTGCGGCCTCGGCCATCATTTCGAGCGCGATGATTGCTGCGGGCTGGTGCTTGCCGCTGCGCGCCACCACCTGCGTGCGCGCGGTCTCGACCAGCGCGCCCGCCTCTTGCTTCGACAGCGCCAGCGGCGCGCGCTTGCGTTGCTGCGCCGCTCGCCAGTCGATCTCGCCGCGCACCGCACGTTGCAGCAGCGCGAGCGCACGGTCGCGCAAAGCATCGGGCGTCGCGACCTCGTCGGTCACGCCCGCGGCCAGCGCGGCCGGCGCCTTGGCCGGCTTGCCGCTCGCCACCCAGTCGATGGCCGTGGCCAGGCCTGCGAGACGCGACAGCCGCACCGTGCCGCCGAAGCCGGGGAACAGGCCCAGCTTCACCTCGGGCACGCCGACCTGGGCCGTGTCGGCCATCACGCGCAGCGGCGCGAGCATCGCCAGCTCCAGCCCGCCGCCGAGCGCGAAGCCGTTGATGGCGACCACGCTGGGCACCTTCAGGTCCTCGAAGGCGTTGAACAGTTCGTTGCTGGCGCGCACGCCGCGCGCGATGTCGGCCTCGGCCTGCTGGAAGGTGGCGCCGAACTCGGTGATGTCGGCGCCGACGATGAACACGTCTTTCGCGCTTGTCACCAGCACGCCGCGCACATCCGGCGAGGCCGCGATGCGCTCGGTGGCCTGGCGGAACTCGTCGACGGTGCGTGCGTCGAGCTTGTTGATGGCCTCGCCGCGCCGGTCGAAGCGCAGCTCCACCAGACCGTCCTGCAGCGGCAGGACTTCGATACTTTCGCCTTGGAACAAAGGGGGTCTCCTCGCGGCCGGCGACGCGCCAGCCTGTGGGAAAAAGTTTAGGGACGCGCCCTGCGCGCAGGCATCGTCCGAAGCGACGATTACAGGCGGCCGCGCGCCTGCAGGTAGTCGCGCACCGCCTCGGCGGCGGGGTCGCCGACCACGGCGAACTCGTCGGTGAAGAAGATCGGCGAGGCGGCCAGGTCGATGAAGCGGCGCTCGTCCGCGAGCAGCTCGGCGCTCGCGCGGCGGGCTTCTTCGCGCCGCGCACCGGTGCGCGCCTCGAGGCTGTCCCACCACAGCTCGGCCACGCCGTCGAAGGGCGCGGGGCTCCCGCGCGGCACGGCCAGCGGCTGCACCAGCGCATCGTCGAGCGTGTGCGACTGCACGTAGCGGCGCAGGCCCAGCACCTCGGCGCGCTCGGCGACGAGCGGTGCGTGCACGTTGCGCCAGTGGTGCTGGAACTGCGCGCGGTCCAGGTGCGGCAAGCGCCGCAGGCAGAAGACGAGCTTGATCATCGGCGCACCCGGATCAGGCCTTCCTGCGCGACCGAGGCCACAAGCCGGCCGGCGCGGTCGAACAGCGCACCGCGGCAAAAGCCCCGCGCGTGCTCGGCCGAGGGCGAGTCGGCGTCGTACAGCAGCCAGTCGTCGCAGCGGAAATCGCGGTGGAACCACATCGCGTGGTCCAGGCTCACGCCCTGCACACCGGGTTGTTGAAACGCCAGGCCGTGCGGCTGCATCGCCACACCCATGAAGCTGTAGTCGGAGGCATAGGCCAGCATCGCCTGGTGCAGCAGCGGGTCGTCGGGCAACGCGTCGGCGGTGCGCAGCCAGAGCTGGCTGCGCGGCGGGCGCGGGCCGGCCGTGACCGGGTCGCGCGGATCGACGTAGCGGAACTCGATCGGCCCCTCGACGCGCACGCGCGGGCCGGCGCGCGGCGTGAGTTCTTCCGGTGGCGGCGCCTCGGGCATCGCGCACTGGTGCGACACGCCCTCCTCGCGCCGGTGGAACGAAGCCGACATGTGGAAGATCGGCTCGCCATGCTGGATGGCGACCACGCGCCGCGTGGTGAAGCTCGCGCCGTCGCGGATGCGGTCCACGTCGTAGACGATGGGCGCGGCCTTGTCGCCCGCGCGCAGGAAGTAGCCGTGCAGCGAATGCGCCGCATGCCCGTCGACCGTGCGGGCCGCCGCCATCAGCGCCTGCCCGAGCACCTGGCCGCCGAAGACGGCGGGCGCGCCGATGTCGGTGCTGGTGCCGCGAAACAGGTTCTTCTCGAGCTGTTCGAGCTGCAGCTGCGCGACCAGCGACTGCAGCGCTTGCGCGCGGCCTGGGCTCACGCGGCGTGCTCCGCGGGATAGAACGGCGTGTTCGATTGCGCGCGTTGGCGCAACGCAGCCGTGGGCTTGAAGCGCTCGCCGTGGCGCTGCGCGAGTGCATCGCAGCGCGCGACGAAAGCTGGGAGACCGACGGTCTCGATGTACGAGAGCGTGCCGCCGGTCCAGTCCGGGTAGCCCAGCGCGAGCACGGCGCCGAGGTCGGCCTCGACCGGCTGCTTCAGCACGCCTTCTTCGAGGCAGCGTGCCGCTTCGAGCGCGAGCAGCGACAGCAGGCGTTCGCCGACGGCGCGTGCGTCGGGCTGCGATGCAGCGGCTTGTTCCGCCGTTGCATCGGCGGTCAACGGACTCTCGCCCAACCCGGCCTGCCGCGCGGCGTTCGCGATGAGCGCGGGCGACACGCCCTCGTTCAACAGCGCCGCGCCTTCACTGCGGTACAGCTGCCGCAGCCGTTCGGCATACGCAGCATTGACCGTACTCAAGTCACCCTTGCGCCGCAGCGCCGCGCCCCGGTTCACGAACAGCGTGCGCATCAGGTTGCGCGCCACCGGGCCGGCCAACAAGGGGCCGAAGTACTGCGCCTCGACCGCCAGGCCCGCGTCCATCGGCAGCTGCGTGCCTTCGTACACGGCCGACAGGATGGCCAGCGGCGCCGGCAGCTGGTCGTGCGTGTCGCGCCGCACCTGCGCCAGCGTGGTGCCGAAGCTCGCGCCCGCGTGCGGTGCCAGCGCGCCCGCGCCGCCCGGCACCTGGAAGCCCTTCACGTCCCACGGCTGCTGGCCGGCGTCGGGGTGGTCGAGCACCCAGCGACGGGCCACGGCCACGAGCTGGTCGGCCGGCGCGAGCGCATCGACCATGCCCAGCGCCAGCGCCTCGGCCGGCGCCACATGCCGGCCCGACAGCAGCAGCGGCAGCGCGCGCGCAATGCCGATGAGGCGTGGCAGTCGCTGCGTGCCGCCGCCCACCGGCAGCAGGCCGACCGTGACCTCGGGCAGCCCGACCACCGCGCGCGCTTCGTCGAGCAGCACGCGGTGATGGCAGGCCAGCGCCAGTTCGAACCCGCCGCCCAGCGCCACGCCATTGATGGCCGCCGCCACGGGCTTGCCGCAGCGCTCCAGTTCGCGCAGCGCGCGCCCGCCGGGTGCGATCGCCTCGATGGCCTCGGCCGCGCCGCCGCCCGTGGCGTGAAAGCCCACGAGGTCCTTCAGGTCGGCCCCGGCCATGAAGCCGCTGGCCTTGCCCGAAGTAATGACCGCGCCGCGCACGTCGGCGCGCTGCGCGATCTGCGCCACGGCCTCGCGCAGTTCGGCCGTGAAGCCGGGCGTGAACACGTTCATGGGCCGCTCGGGCACGTCGAGGGTGAGGAGCGCGACGCCGTCGGCATCGACCTCGAATCGGATGTGGGAAGGCATAGGAAAAAAGGAAAGAGAAGACGTGCTGCTCAGACGCGCTCGATCACCAGCGCGGTCGACTGCCCCGCCGCGGCGCACAGCGTGACCAGGCCCAGGCGGGCGTCGCGCCGCTCCAGCTCGTCGAGCAGCGTGCCCGTGAGGATCGCGCCGGTCGCGCCCAGCGGGTGGCCCAGCGCGATGGCGCCGCCGTTCACGTTGATGCGCGCGGGGTCGATGTCGAAGTGGCGCGCATAGCGCATCGGCACCACCGAGAAGGCCTCGTTCACTTCGAACAGGTCGATGTCGCCGATGGCCAGGCCGCAGCGCGCCAGCAGGCGCTCGGTGGCCGGCATCGGGCCGCCCAGGCTCAGCAGCGGCTCGTCGGCGCACGACGCGCTGCCGACGATGCGCGCGCGCGGCTTCAGGCCGTTGCGCGTGCCGTAGTCGCGGTTGCCCAGCAGCACCGCGCAGGCGCCGTCGACGATGCCGCTCGAGTTGCCGCCCGTGTGGATCGGCGCGATGTGCGAGAGCTGCGGATAGCGCTGCAGCAGGATGGCTTCGTAGCCCTGCGCGGCCACGCCCGCGAAGGCGGGCTTGAGCTTGGCCAGGTCGGCCATCGTGGTGCCGGGGCGGTTGGCCTCGTCTTTCGCGAGCACGGTGCGGCCGAGCCGGTCGCGCACGGGCACGAGCGAGCGGTCGAAGCGGCCCTCGGCCTGCGCCACGGCCGCGCGGCGCTGGCTTTCCACGGCGTAGGCATCGACCGCCTCGCGGTCCACGCCGTCGAGCATGGCCATGAGGTCGGCCGCCACGCCGTTGGGGATGTAGGGGTAGCGCTGGCCCACGGCGGGGTCGGTGTAGACCGCGCCGCCGTCGCTGCCGATGGTCACGCGCGACATCGACTCCACGCCGCCGCCGATCACCGCGTCGGCCTGGCCCGAGGCCACGAGGCCGAAGCCCATCTTCAGCGTGTCGAGCGCCGAGGTGCAGAAGCGGTTGAGCTGGAAGCCGACCACGCTGTCGCCGTAGCCCGCCGACAGCAGCGCGACGCGCGCGATGTCGGCGCCCTGCTCGCCCACCGGCATCACCACGCCCAGGCCCACGTCCTCGATCTGCGCGGGGTCGAGCGCATGGCGTTCGCGCAGCGCCTGCAGCACCTGCGTGGCCAGCTGCACCGGCGTGATGGGGTGCAGTGCGCCGTCGGCGCGGCCCTTTCCGCGCGGCGTGCGCACGTGGTCGTAGATGAAAACGTCGTCGGTCATGGGCAGGGCGCCGCCCGGGTGCGCAAGGCCACCGGATGCAGGGGAATTCAGTTTGTCTGCGGCCAGTTTAGGAAGCAGAATCGGTTGCCGGAATCGTCGGAAGCGACGGAATTTCCAGGCACTCACTCCCCCTTCGCGATGCCTGCTCCAGCCCCCGTTCCCCCTTCCTCGCTCCGGATTCTCGAGACCAAGCTGAACCCGCCCGCCTTCGTGGCCACGCAGGTGCCGCGCACCGCCATCAGCGAAGAGATCGCCGCCGCCACCGTCAAGCTCGTGCTGGTGCGCGCGCCCGCCGGCTTCGGCAAGACCACCGCCATGGCGCAGATCCGCGAGCGCATGGACGCGCAGGGCATCGCCACCGCCTGGCTCACGCTCGACCGCGCCGACAACGACGTGTCGCGCTTTCTCAACTGCCTGGCCGAGGCCGTGCAGCGCATCGGCGTGGACGAGCCCGCAAGCCACGCGCCCTTCGACGCCGTGGCCGCGCTGGCCGCGCACGACTCGCCCTTCACGCTGTTCCTCGATGACTTCGAGGTGGTGCAGGAACCCGCCGTGCTCGGCCTCGTGCGCGAGCTGGTCGAACACCTGCCGCGGCGCGGCCAGATCGTGATCGGCTCGCGCAGCCTGCCCGACCTCGGGCTGGGCCGGCTGCGCGCGCGCGGCCAGCTCATCGAGATCGACACCGACCGCCTGCGCTTCTCGCTGGAAGAAACCAGCGCCTTCATCGGCCTGCGCCAGGCGCATGCGCCGCACGCCGCCGCGCAGCCGCCGCAGGCGCTGCCGGCCGACCTGCTCTCGCAGCTGCACCGCAAGACCGAAGGCTGGGTGGCGGCCATCTGGCTGGCGTCGATGGCGCTGGAGCGGCACGGCATCGAGACCGGCTTCATCGAGCGCTTCTCGGGCTCCGACCGCGCCGTGGCCGACTACCTGGCCGAAGACGTGCTCGCGCACCAGCCGCCCGAGATCCACGACTTTCTGCTGCGCACGAGCATCCTGCGCCAGCTCGACGCCTCGGTGTGCCAGGCGCTCAACCCGCGCGGCGACAGCGCCGTCATCCTGGAGCAACTGGCCGCCGCCAACCTGTTCCTCACGCCCGTGAGCAGCGATGCCGGCGGCGAGGTGCGCGCGTGGCGCTACCACAGCCTCTTTGCCGATTTCCTGCGTGCGCAGCTGGCGCGCGAGCGGCCCGGCGAACTCGCGCGGCTGCACCTCGCGGCTTCGGGCTGGTACGAGTCGCACGGCCGGCCCGTGCCCGCCATCGACCACGCCATCGAAGGCGGCGACCACCCGCACGCGCTCACGCTGCTCGACAGCTACGCCGAGCAGTTCCTCGAGCAGGGCCGCATGCGCATGCTGGCGCGCTGGTTCTCGGCGATTCCCGAACATCAGCTGCGCGAGCATCCGTTTTTGCAGCTCATCGCGCTGTGGGCCACCTGCTTCACGCACGGCCCGTGGGACGCCATGCGGCTGCTCGAACAGTCGGGCTGCCTCGACAGCCCCATCCCCGAGGTGCGCGCCAACGCCCACACGCTCATTCCGCTGCTGCTGGCCATGGAAGACCAGCACGATGCCGCGTATGAGGCCGGCCGCGAAAGCCTCGCGCGCCTGCCCACCGGGCTGGCCTTTGCCGAGGGCGTGCTGCTCAACGCGATGGCGCACATCCTCGCCGTGCGCGGCGACCAGCGCGAGGCGCAGCGCCTGCTCGAGGCCGCGCGGCGCGAACAGGGCAACAGCACCTTCAACCGCATGTACACCGAGTCGCTGGCAGGCCTGTTCGACCTCACCGAAGGCCGGCTGCGCCAGGCCACCGCGCGGCTGCGCATGGCGGTCGACTCCACGCATGCCGTGTCGTACAACCACAGCCACGGCAATGCCTGGGCCGGCGTGCTGTACGCCGGCGCCGTGTACGAGACCAACCAGCTGGTGCAGGCCGAGCACCTGCTGAACGTGTACCTGCCGCTGGCGCGCGACGTGGGCCTGCCCGACCACATGATCCTGAGCCACGTCATGCGCTCGCGCATCGCCTTCCACGCGGGCGACATCGACGCCGCGTTCCAGGCGCTCACCGAACTCGAGTACCTGGGCCATCACCGCCAACTGCCGCGCGTGGTCGCGGGCGCCAAGCTGGAGCGCGCCCACATGCTGCTGTTGCAGGGCAACGGCCCCGCCTCGCGCGACGAGCTGCAGCGCGCCGACGACCCCGAGCTGTGGGAGCGCGAGCGCCGCCAACGCCTGCCCGCGCACGACCTCGACTACCTCGCGCTCGCGCGGGCGCGCTGGGACATCGCCTTCGGCGACGCGCGCGCGGCCCTCACCGTGCTCGACGCCGAGCTGCACGCCGCCGTGGCCGCCAACCGCAACCGCCGCGCGCTCAAGCTGCGCGTGCTGCGCGCGCTGGCGCTGCAGCGCGCGGGCGACCTCGCCACCGCCATCGAAGAAATCGGCGCCGTGCTGCAGGCCGCGAGCCAGGAAGGCTTCGTGCGGCTGATCCTCGACGAGGGCCCGGCCGTGGGCACGCTGGTGCACCGCTATGCCGCCGCCATGCAGCAGGAGGCCGGTGCCGTGGCGCCCGTGCTGCGCAGCGACCCGATCCTGGCCGACTACCTGCAACGGCTGCTGCAGGTGCTGGGCCCGCCGCCCTCACCGATCGACGCCGAGGCGCCCTCTGGCGACGCCACCAAGGAGCCGCTCACGCGCAAGGAGATCCGCGTGCTGCAGCTGCTGGCCGAGGGCTACTCGAACAACGCCATGGGCGAGAAGCTGTTCGTGTCAGAAAGTACGGTGCGCACGCACCTGCGCAACATCCACATGAAGCTGGGTGCGAAGCGACGCACGGAGGCGGTGGCGATTGCGCGCAAGCTCGGCGTGATCCGCTAACCAAAAAAAGGGCCCGCCCGCCGACACATGGCAGACGGGCCCCAACCCTCGCCTTTCGTCAGAACGACACGTTCAGATTCGCCTTCACCGACTGGTCGCGCGCCTTGCCGCCGAACTGCCCGCCATACGACACGCCGAAGGTCGCGCGCGGCGAGAACGCGAAGTCCAGACCGAGCTGCAGCACCGCCGCGTTCTTCGCCACCGCGACGCCCGCAATGTCAGAGAAGCCCGTGGCGCCCGGCAGCGCGACGCTGGCGAACGGCGTCAGGTCGCCGTAGGCGCGGCGCCAGCCGACCATGCCCTTGAGCGTGGCGTCGACGCTGCCCAGGCGCACCGCGGTCGATGCGCGCAGGCCCAGCGTCGACAGCCCGACGTTCGCACTGCCGCTGCGCGCCTGCAGCGCCGCCCACGTGCCGCGCTCCGAGAACGCGTCGGTGTGCAGCGTGACGTGTGCCAGGTTCGCGAAGGGCTCCAGTGCCACGTCGCCGGCCGCCAGGCTGTAGCCCACTTCGCCGAAGACCTGCGTGGTCGATGCGTCGTGGTTGCTCTTGAGCGAATCCGCCAGGCCTGCGACGCGCGCCTGGCGCGTGGTGTCCACGTCGTGCCGCGCATAAGCTGCGCCGGCGCGCAGGGCCCACGGGCCGAGCGTGGTGCCGCCATACAGGCCCAGGTGGTAGCTGGTGGCATCGCCCGAGGACGAACGCGCGTCCACGTCGACCTTGCTGCGGCTGTAGCCGCCGGTCACGCCCAGGCGCACGTTGTCGCCCACGCGGGTGTCGCCGCCCATCAGCAGGCCGTCGACCGAACGATCGAGTCGTGCGGCGTTGCCGTCGCCGCGCGCACGGCCGGTCGAGTGCAGGGCCTGGCTCCAGAAGACGGCCTCGCCCGTGGTCGGTGCGGCCATGTGCGACTGGCCGGCGCGGTCGTTGATCTTGACCGGCGCCGTGGACGCGCCCGCCGTGCCGGCCGAGGCGCGCAGGCGCTCCAGCGCCGCCTCGCGCACGAAGCGGCTGTCCTCGATGAGCGCGGTCTTCGCGGAGGCATGCACTTCGCCCGACAGGCTGTCGAAGGCCGCGCGCGCGGCCGGCACGCTCTCCAGCTGCAATGCGGCGGCCAGCGCCGGGCTCCATGCGGCCGCGCCATCGAGGTTCGCCCCCATCGCGCGCTGGTTGCCCGACTGCGCGACCGACGCGAACGACACGCTGTTGCGCATGGCTTCGGTGTAGACCTGCGTCGCGGTATAGCCCAGCTTCGGCGAGAGAAAGAGGTAGTCCTTGGCCACGCTGAAGTCGGCGAAGGTGCCGCTCACGCCGCCCTCGGCGTTCAGCAGCGTGTAGCGCGCACCGAGAACGTAGCCGCCGAGCACGCGCACCGTGCCGCCATCGAGCGTGGCGTGGCCGCTGACATCGAGCCGGTCGGCCTGCGCATCGGTGCCGCTCAGTTCGGCCTCGAAGGTCGCACCCGGCGCGAAGCGTGCATTGCCGGCCACGTGCAGCGTGCCGATGGAGTTGCCCGGCGCCACGACACCGCCGGTGGCGACGGTCGTGCTGCCGACCGTGCCGGTGCCCTGCAAACGCCCGCCCGACAACACGGCCATCGTGCCGCCCAGCGTGCCGTTGACCGACAGCATGCCCTGCGCCACCGAGGTCTTGCCGGTGAAGGCGCCCGAGTCGCCAGTGAGCTCGAAGCTGCCCGCGCCCGCCTTCACGAGGCCGCCGCTGCCGCTGAAGCGGCCCGCGAACTGCGTCGAACGGTCGTTGCCGCCGGTGGTCAGCGTGCCGGTGCCCACGGCCACATCGCCCGCGCCGGCCAGCGAGCCGATGGTCGCGTCGAAGCCGTTGAGGTCGAGCCTGGCCTTGCCGGCCACCGTGAACGCACTGGCGTTCGACAGGCTGGTGGCCGAGCCCGCGCGCAGCGTGCCGCCCTGGACCCAGGTCGCGCCGCTGTAGCTGTTGGCGCCGCTCAAGGTGGTGACGCCTTCGCCGGTCGTGCCGCCCGTGGTGCGCAGGTCGCCCGCGCCGGTGATGTTGTAGGTGAAGTCGTAGGCATCGCTTCGGTCGATGGCGAAGCTGGCGCCCGCGTCGATGGCCACATGGCTGGTGATGGAACCGGTGGTGCCGCCCTCGCCCAGCGCGAGCTCGCCGGCCTGGACGTGCGTGTCGCCCGAGTAGGTGTTGGTGCCCGTGAGCACCAGCCGCCCGGCGCCGGCCTTCACGAGGCTGCCGCGGTAGTCTTCGTCGGTCTTGCTGCGCAGGTGGGTCAGGCGGTCCCAGTCGACGTTGACCGTCCTCGCCTTGTCCTCGACAGCCGTCATGATTTCCTCCACCGGGATGCTCAAGGCCAACGGAAGATCGCCCCACTGGGGACTTCCCGGCCCAAAGAGATTGCGCATTAGTTCGAACACCTCGGCGCTGGATTTCGCAAGCGCATTCGCCTTCGCGGCCGCCAGGGCATCAGCGTAGTCACCGCCGGAAAGCATGGCGGCGCGCAATGCATTGAGTAATGCAATGGCCTCCTCGCCCAGAGGTTTGAAGGAGTCCAGGGCCACCGGCCCCTTCACGAGCGCACCCAGGCGCACGATCTCGGCGGCTTCTTCCTGCTTGCGCTGGATCAGCCCCGTTTCCGAGATGTCGTTGCGCCATGTGTCGGAGGTACCCCCGGGCATGTCGATGACCGTGCGCTTGAGCAGCTGGCCCGGCCCCTTCATGGCGTTCTCGAGGTTGACGAGGCCCCAGCCGATCACCGCGTCGGGCGCCGCCTGGCGCGAGCCGTCGAGCTTGGTGGCCGTGGTGAGCAGCACCTGCAGCGCCTGCTCGTTGGTCATGTACGGAAAGCGCTCCATGATGATGCCCAGGGCTCCGGTGGCATGCGGCGCCGCCATCGAGGTGCCGCTGTAGGCCGCATAGGCCCCGTCGAACACCGTGCTCATGATGTTGGCACCCGGGGTGGCCACGCACCAGTACTTGGCGATGCCGCATTTGTTCAGGCTGCCGCGCTGCTGGTAGCTCTTTCCGTCTGTCTGTATGCCCGTCACCGTCAACCAGTGCCCCTCCACGTCGGGCCTGAAATACGGCAGCGCCCCGCGCGCCGCCGGATTGGCCTGCCCCTGGTTGTCGGCGGCGAACACCTGGATGACCCCTTCCTTGCCATCGGCCTGGGGCTTCGTGGCGTCGATCGCGGCATCGACCCAGGACGGCCCGCGCAGGTACTGCAGGTAGTCGGCGGTGACCGCATTCTGTGTGCTGAAATTCCGATTGCTCGGATTACCCCAGCTGTTGTTGATGACCCGCACGCCCGCGTCGCGCATGCCCTGGTAGAGGTTGCGGAAGTTCTCGGTCGTGGCGAGGGGGTAGCTGTCCGGACTCAACCCGGCACTCGAACTCAGCGCATCGGGCGCATTGGTGTTGCCCACGACCACGTCGGCATTGAATGCCACGCCGTGCATGTTGTTCTTGATGTCCTGCCCGTCCCGGCTGGCGCCCACGGTGCCGGCCACGTGGGTGCCATGAAAACCGTTGCCCACGTTGTTGCTGTTGAGCACGGTTCCATCCGCCGCGAACTGGCTGTACGCCCCGTTGGACGTCGCCGTCACCAGCGCCGTGAAGCGCGTGAGCGGCAGCTCGCGCGTGTGGCGCACATCGAACCCCGAGTCGATCACGCCCAGCTTCACGCCCTTGCCCGTGAACCCCGCCGCGTAGGCGTACTCGGTCTTCATCGCTCCGAGCCCCCAGTCGGCCAGGAACTCCTTCGTGCGCCAGCTGGCCGGGTCGCCGATCATGCCGGGGTCGCCCGGATAGGCCTGTGCGCCGGCCGCGGTGGCCAGCATCGAACCCAGCACGCACACGGCGGCGCGGGCCACGGCCCTGCGCTTGAACTTCGGTGATCTCGTCATGACGGAACGAACCCTCTCTGTCTTGGTATGGAATGAAAAGACCGTCGCCCTGCCAGTGAAGCCACGTCGTGAAGACGTCGCGCACGGGCCGGTTAACGGTCGTTAAATTCTGGAAAGAGGGGTCGTTCTTTGTGATCTCGTCGGTGCTTGTTCCGATACTTTGGAATCCTGACGCTGGAGTTTTTCCCTAGGTTGCGGCGCTTTCAGGCCGCCAGCCGCTGCCGCTTGTCCTGCGCGTCGCGCCCCGCGATGTGTTCGCGCGCGCGTTTCCAGTCCTCGTCCTGCCACTGCGACATGCGCGAGAAATTCCCGCCCGTGGCCTGGAACTGCGCGCCGTCGATGGCGATGGTCTGGCCGTTGACGTACTCCGAGCCCGGGCCGAGCAGGTAGGCCGCGAGGTTGGCCAGCTCGGGCATGCGGCCGTTGCGCTCCATCGGGTTGCGCTCGGCCTTGTGCTCGCCGCCGCCGGGGTTCAGGCGCGCGCTCATGCCCTCGGTGGGAAACAGGCCCGGCGCGATGGCGTTGAAGCGGATGCCGCGGCCCGCCCACTCGACGGCGAGCGACTGCGTCATGGCATGCAGCCCGGCCTTCGACATGGCCGAGGGCACGGTGAAGGGCGAGCCGTTCCACACCCAGGTGGTGAGGATCGACAGCACCGACGCGGCCTTGCCTTCGGCCAGCCAGCGCTTGCCGCATTCGAGCGTCATGCAGAAGCTGCCGCGAAAGACGATGCTCGAGATGGCATCGAAGGCGCGCGGCGACAGGTCTTCGGTGCGGCTCACGAAGTTGCCCGCGGCGTTGTTGACGAGGCCGTCGAGCGCTCCGCCGTCGGCCCAGATTTCATCGAGCATCTCGGTGATCTGCGTGTCGTGGCGGATGTCGCAGGTCTTGGGCGTCACGCGCCCGCCGTGCAGGTGCATCAGCTCGGCCGCGGTTTCTTCGAGCACGGGCGCGCGGCGCCCGCAGATGTAGACGTGGGCGCCGAGCAGCAGCAGCGCCTCGCTCATCACGCGGCCCAGGCCGCTGCCGCCGCCAGTCACGAGGTAGCGGCGGCCGGCCAGCAGGCCGGGCTTGAACATCAGGTCGTCGAGGGTCATGAAAATCCTTGTGTGCGGTCCGTTGAAATTCGGGATGAAGCTCAGCGCCCCGTGTAGACGGGCGCGCGCTTCTCGAGGAAGGCGGTCATGCCTTCGCGGAAATCGCGGGTCTGGGTGCACAGCACCTGGTTGCGGTCTTCCATGGCGATGACCGCTTCCATGCTGCCGGCATCCACGGCAAGTCCGAGCGCCTCCTTGGTCAGGCGCAGCGCCACGGGCGTCGCGTTGAGCATGTCGTCGGCCAGCGCCTGCGCCTCGGCCTGCAGCGCGGGCAGCGCATCGACGCGGCTCACGAGGCCCAGTGCGTAGGCGCGCTGCGCGTCCATGAAGCGGCCGGTGAGCATGTACTCGGCCGCGACCGAGCTGCCGACCATGCGCGGCAAAAAGTAGCTCACGCCCACGTCGCAGGCCGACAGGCCGATGCGGATGAAGGCGGCGTTCATGCGCGCGTCGGGCGTGGCCAGGCGCACGTCGGAGGCCAGCGCGAGCGCGAACCCGCCGCCGCTGGCCGCGCCCTGCACCACGCTGACGATGGGCTGCGGGCAGCGGCGCATGGCGAGCATGATGTCGCGGATGCCCTTCTGCTGTTCGAGCATGTCGGCCACGCCGAGGTCTTCGCCGCCCACCTGTTCCTTCAGGTCGAGCCCGGCGCAGAAGGCGCGGCCCGCGCCCTGCAGCACGACCACGCGCTCGGGGCTGCGCGCGCTGAGGTCCTCGAAGTACTCGCGCAGCGCGCGCACCAGCACCGGGTCGAGCGCGTTCAGGCGCTCGGGGCGGTTCAGCGTGAGCCAGGCGACCTCACCGCGCCGCTCGATCTGCAGCACCTCGCTCATGGCCGTCACAGCGCGCGCGAGATCACTTCTTTCATGATCTCGTTGGTGCCGCCGTAGATGCGCTGCACGCGCCCGTCGGCGTACATGCGCGCGACCATGTACTCGGTCATGAAGCCGTAGCCACCGAACAGCTGCAGGCACTCGTCGACCACGCGGCCCTGCGTCTCGGAGGCCCAGAGCTTGGCCATGGAGGCGGTGGCGGTGTCGAGCTTTCCGGCCACGAGGTCTTCCACGCAGCGGTCGATGAAGGCGCGGCCGACCTTGATCTGCGTGGCGATCTCGGCCAGCTTGAACTTGGTGTTCTGGAACTCGGCGATCGGCTTGCCGAAGGCCTTGCGGTCGCGCACGTAGTCGAGCGTGGCCTGGTAGGCGCCTTCCATGGTGGCCAGCGCGTTCACGCCGATGATGGTTCGCTCGTACGGCAGGTCGCTCATGAGCTGGAAGAAGCCCTGCCCTTCCTGGCCGCCGAGCAGCGCGTCGGCCGGCACGTGCACGTCGTCGAAGAAGAGCTCGGAGGTGTCCTGTGCCTTCATGCCGATCTTGTCGAGCACGCGGCCCACGCGGTAGCCCTCGCAGCCCTCGGTCTCGACGATGAGGATCGAGGTGCCCTTGGCGCCCTGCGTCGGATCGGTCTTGGCCACGACCAGCACCACGCCCGCGAGAAAGCCGTTGGTGATGAAGGTCTTGGAGCCGCGGATGCGGTAGCTGCCGTCGGGCTGCTTCTCCGCGCGCGTGCGCACGCCCTGCAGGTCGGAGCCGGCGCCGGGCTCGGTCATGGCGATGGCGCCGACCAGCTCGCCGCGCGCCATGCGCGGCAGGTAGCGTTGCTTCTGTTCCTCGGTGCCGTGGTTCAGGAAGTAGTGCGCCACGATGGTGTGCACCGAGCTGGCCATGCCGCTGAGCGCGCGGCGCGCCTTCTCTTCGTAGAACACGGCCTCGTGGCGGAAGTCGCCGCCCGCGCCGCCGTAGGCCTCGGGGATGTCGGAGCACAGCAGGCCGAGCGCGCCGGCCTTGCGCCAGACCTCGTGGCCAACGTGGCCGCGCTTGCGCGCTTCTTCGTCGTGCGGCACGACTTCGGTCTCGACGAAGCGCACGACGTTGTCGCGGTACAGCTCCAGTTCTTCGTCGCTCCACGAGCGGCGGAAATCGATGGGCATGGGGTGTCCTTCAGTGTCTTGGAATGAGGGGAATGGGGTCAGCCGACGCGACGCTCTTTGCCCGCCCAGAAGGGTTCGCGCAATTGGAATTTCTGCAGCTTTCCGGCGGCCGACAGCGGCAGCGCATCGCGGAATTCCACGCTGCGCGGGCACTTGTAGTTGGCGATCTGGTCGCGGCAATGGGCGATGACGTCGTCGGCCGTGAGCGGCATGCCCTCGCGCAGCACGATCACCGCATGCACGCGCTCGCCCCACCTGTCGTCGGGCACGCCGATGACGGCGGACATCAGCACCTGCGGCATCTGGGCGATGGCGTTCTCGACCTCGGCCGAGTACACGTTCTCGCCGCCGCTCACGATCATGTCCTTCATGCGGTCGACCACGAACAGCAGGCCGTGCTCGTCCATGTAGCCGCCGTCGCCGGTGTGCATCCAGCCACCGCGCAGCGCGGCCTCGGTCTCGGCGGGCTTGTTCCAGTAGCCCTTCATGACCATCGGGCCGCGCGCGACGATCTCGCCGACCTGGCCCGGAGGCACCTCGTTGTCCTCGCCGTCGACGATGCGGATCTCGGCCACGGGCACCGGCGTGCCGGCCGCGCGCAGCAAGCGGTTGCGGTCGGGGCCGGGCAGGTGGAAGTGCGGCATCAGCACGGCCACGGTGGGCGACAACTCGGTCATGCCGTAGGCCTGCGAAAAACTCGTGGCGGGCAGCGCGGCCATGGCCTGCTCGAGCAGCGCCACGTCGATGGGCGCGGCGCCGTACAGCAGCATCTGCAGGCTCGACAGGTCGAACTCGGCAAAGCGCGGGTGCTCGATCACGCGCTTGATCATGGTGGGCACCAGGAACATCTCGGTGGCGCGCGCGGCCTGGATGGCCTGCAGGATCGCCACCTCGTCGAACATCGGCACCACGTGCTGCGGCACCAGCCGCAGGATGCTCTGCAGCGACAGCCCGCAGCCGGCCACGTGGAACATGGGCACGGCGATGACCACGGCGGCGTTGCGCGTCTCGCGCGGCACCGCGGCCACCGAGCTCAGCGCGTTGATGTAGAGGCTGCCGTGCGTGAGCATCACGCCCTTGGGCCGGCCGGTGGTGCCGCCGGTGTACATGATGGCAGCGAGTTCGTCGGCGCTGTGCGGGGCGTCGTCGATGGGCACGGCCTCGGCCAGCAGCGCCTCGTAGCCGACCATGCCCTCGGGCACGGGGCCGTCGCCGCAGTACACCACGGTGCGCAGCGACGTCGAGAGCTTGCGCAGCTCGCCGGCCATGGGCGCGAACAGGTCGTCCACCAGCAGGATGCGCGTGTCGCAGTCGTCCAACGAGTAGGCGACCTCCTTCGGGTTCCAGCGGATGTTCACCGGGTTGATGACGCCGCCGCCCCACCAGGTGCCGAAGAAGAACTCGACGAAGCGGTGCGAGTTGAGGCTCATCATGCCGACGCGGTCGCCGCGCGCCATGCCGAGCTGCTGCAGCACGGCGCCCAGGCGCGCCACGCGGTCGGTGAGGGTCGCGAAGTCCAGGCGGTGGTTGCCGCAGACCACGGCGGTCTCGCGGGCCTTCTCGCGGCGGCCCTTGTGCAGGGGCTGGGTGAGGAACATGGTGTCGTCTCCTTGGTGGTTTTTTTCGTCAGGCAACCCGGCGTGCGTGGCCGGCCCAGTGCGGCTCGCGCAGGCGGTACTTCATGACCTTGCCGGCGCCCGAGATCGGCAGCGCGTCGACGAATTCGACGCTGCGCGGGCACTTGTAGCCGGCGATCAGTTCGCGGCAATGGGCGATGAGCGCGTCTGCATCCGCGTCGGTGCCGGGCTTGCGCACCATCACCGCATGCACGGCCTCGCCCCAGCGCTCGTCGGGCACGCCGATGACGGCGGCGGCGGCCACGGCGGGGTGGCGCGCGAGCGCGCCCTCGACCTCCGCGCAGTAGATGTTCTCGCCGCCGCTCACGATCATGTCCTTGTAGCGGTCGACGATGAAGACGAAGCCGTCGTCGTCCATGCGCGCCGCGTCGCCGGTGTGCATCCAGCCGTCGCGCAGCGCGGCGGCCGTCTGCTCCGGCAGGTTCCAGTAGCCCTGCATCACGCACGGGCTGCGCACCGTGAGTTCGCCCACCGTGCCGCGCGGCACCTCGCGGCCGTCGCCGTCGCACACGCGCAGGTCGATGCCCGAGAGCGCCTGCCCGGCCGAGGCCAGCTTGCCGAGCTTGCGGCCTTCGGGCGAGTGGTAGTGGCGCGTGAGGTAGCTCACGCCGGCCGACAGCTCGGTCATGCCGTAGCCCTGCGCGAACTCGGCCTGCGGAAAGGTGGCGAAGGCGCGCTCCAGCAGCGCCTCGGTGATGGGCGAGGCGCCGTAGCCCACGAAGCGCACGCTCGACAGGTCGGCCTGCGCGGTGCGCGGGTCGTCCACCAGCATCTGCAGCATGGCGGGCACGGCCATGAGGTTGGTGGCGCGGTCGCGCTCGATGGCGGCGAGCATGCCGTCCACCGAGAAGCCCGGCAGGATGATCTGCGCGCAGCCCATGAGCACGCCGCGCAGCAGGAAAGACAGCCCCGCCAGGTGAAAGAGCGGCGCCACCTGCAGCAGCCGCGCGCTGTCGTCGAAGAAGGCGCCGAGCATCGACACCTGCGCATTGATCACCAGCGCCGCGTGGCTGAGCATCACGCCCTTGGGCCGGCCGGTGGTGCCGCCGGTGTAGAACACGCCGGCCAGGTCGTCGCCGCCGCGCAGCGCGTCGGGCACGGGCTCGCTCTCGCGGACCAGCGCTTCGTATTCCGTCATGCCCGTGGGCGCCTGGCGCTCGCCCATGTAGACCCAGGTGGTGACGGCGCGTGCGGCAGCGCGCAGCGCGTCCGCCGTCGCCAGGAACTGGTCGTCCACGAACAGGATGTGCGTCGCGCAGTCGTCGAGCGAGTGCGCCATCTCGGCCACGCTCCAGCGTGTGTTGACCGGGTTGACCACGCCGCCGGCCCACCACACGGCCAGGTAGTACTCCAGCGTGCGGTCGGCGTTGAGCGCGAGCACGCCCACGCGGTCGCCGGGCTGCACGCCCAGGCGGCGCAGCCCGCCCGCCAGGCGCGCGACGCGCTCGCCGAGTTCGCCGTACGTGCGCGTGCGGCTCTGGAACACGGTGGCGACGGCGCGCGGGCTGCACTGCATGGCGCGGTGCAGGGCCTGCGTGAGGTACAGCGGCGGTGGCGTGGTGGGCATGGACAAGGCTCCTGTCGGTGCGGTGCGGAAATGCCATGCATGCGCGAACGCGCATGCCCGGAAAACGAGGGACGTCAGCGGGCTTCGGCCACGGGCGCTGCCGCGCCCCAGCGCTTGAGCAGCGCGGGCCCGTCGTCGGGCGACACGGCCGGCGGCACGACCGGCGCGGTGCGGCTGAAGCGCGGCGCGGGCGCGGGCTGCACCACGCCGCCCACGGTGGCGAAGGTGCCGCGCGCCACGTTGTGCGGGTGCTGCGGCGCCTCGTCCCAGTCGAGCACGGGGGCGAAGCAGGCGTCGCTGCCTTCGAGCAGCACGCACCACTCGTCGCGCGTGCGGGTGCGGAACACGTCGGCCAGGCGCAGCTTGAGCAGCGGCCAGCGGTCGGCGTCCATCTGGGCGTCGAAGGCGGGGTCGTCGACCAGGCCGCAGCGCTCGCGCAGCAGCGCGTAGAACTGCGGCTCGATGGAACCGATGGCCACGTACTTGCCGTCAGCGCAGGCGTAGGTGTCGTAGAAGTGAGCGCCGCCGTCGAGCAGGTTCTCGCCGCGCTGGTTGCTCCACTGGCCGGCCGACTTGAAGCCGTACATCATGGCCGACAGCAGGGCGGCGCCGTCGGTCATGGCGGCGTCGACCACCTGGCCCTGGCCCGAGGCCTTGACCTCGTGCAGCGCGGCCAGCAAGCCGAAAGCCAGCAGCATGGCGCCGCCGCCGAAGTCGCCCACGTAGTTCAGCGGCGGCACGGGCGCCTCGCCCGAGCGGCCGATGGCGTGCAGCGCGCCGCTGATGGCGATGTAGTTGATGTCGTGGCCGGCCGCGTGCGCCAGCGGGCCGTGCTGGCCCCAGCCGGTCATGCGGCCGTAGACCAGGCGCGGGTTGCGCGCGTGGCATTCGGACGGGCCCAGGCCCAGGCGTTCCATCACGCCGGGGCGGAAGCCCTCGATGAGGATGTCGGCGCGCGCGATGGCGTCGAGCACCGGCGCGGCGTCGTCGGGGGCGCGCAGGTCGACCTCCCAGGTGCTGCGCCCGCGCGCCAGGATGTCGTGGGGGTCGCGCCGCGTGCCGGGGCGCGCGATGCGCAGCACCTCCGCGCCCATGTCGGCGAACAGCATCGCGCAAAAGGGGCCGGGGCCGATGCCGGCCATCTCGACGACCCGAAGTCCTTTCAGGGGTCCTGCCATGTGTGTCTCCTCTGGCGCGCACCCGGCGGCCTGTTGTGTGAAGGCATCTTGGCGCGGGGGCGCCGCCGTCGCATCGTCGGAAGCGACGAAAGCGAGGCAGGACGGTTCAACGGCCCGTGAAGACGGGCGCGCGCTTGGCCGCGAAGGCGGCGGCGGCCTCGCGGAAATCCTCTGTCTTGAGCGCCAGCACCTGGGCGCGGTTCTCCACCTCGAGCGCGGCATCGAGGCTCGGGGCTTCGAGGTTGGCCCACATGAGCTGCTTGGTGTGGCGCATGGCATAAGGGCTGTTGCGCAGCACGTCGGCGGCCATGGCGAGTGCGCGCGGCAGCAAGGCCTCGTCGTCGACCAGCGCGGCGACCAGGCCGATGCGCTCGGCCTCGTCGGCCGGCACGGGGCGACCCGTGAGCATGAGCTCGAAGGCGCGCGAGGCGCCCACCAGCCGCGGCAGGTGGTAGCTGATGCCGCACTCGCCGGCCGTGAGGCCGATGCGCACCGCGCCCACGTGGAACGACGCCGAGCGTGCGGCCACGCGGATGTCGGCGCCCAGCGTGAGCGCAAAGCCCGCACCCACGGCCACGCCGTTGACGGCGGCGATCACCACCTTGTCGAGCGCGCGCAGCCGCCGCACCATGCCGGCGAACAGCTCCTGCCCCGCCATCAGGTCGGCCACCGAGGGCTCGCCGTCGAGCGGCTGGTTGTCGCGGCGCGTGAGCGGCGTCGTGAGGTCCCAGCCGGCGCAGAAGCCGCGCCCCGCGCCGATGAGCACCAGCACGCGCACGCTGTCGTCCTGCGCCAGTGCGTCGAGCGCGGCGCACAGGCGCCGCACGGTGGGCTGGCTCAGTGCGTTCAGGCGCGCCGGGCGGTTCAGCGTGAGCAGCGCGATGCCTGCGCGGCTGCGGTCGATGAGGATGTCGTCGTCTGCTTCGCTGTCGGGCATGGCTGTCTCTTTCTTGGGGTTCAGCGCCCGGTCCAGCGCGGCGCGCGTTTCTCGATGAAGGCGCGCGGGCCTTCCTTGAAGTCTTCGCTCGCGGCCACGCGTTCGAAGGCGTCGCGCGTGAGGGCGCGCAGCGCGGCCTCGTCGAGCCCGCTGTTCGCTTCGCGCGCCACGCGCAGGCTCTGGCGCACCGCCACCGGGGCGTTGCGCGCGATCTCGGCGGCCAGCGCCAGCGCGGCTTCGCGCAGCCCCTCGACGTCATCCACGAGGCGGTTGACCAGGCCGAAGCCGTGCGCGCGCTCGGCATCGAGCTGGCCGGCCGTGAGGATCAGCTCGAGCGCGATGTTCGGCGGAATGGCGCGCGGCAGCCGGTACAGCCCGCCCGCCGCGGCGATCAGCCCGCGCAGCACCTCGGGCAGGCCGAAGGCGGCCTGCCGCACGGCCACGACGAGGTCGCAGGCCAGCACGAGCTCGGTGCCGCCGGCCAGCGCCTTGCCGTTGACGGCGGCGATCCACGGCTTGCTGCGCTCGCGGTACACGAAGCCCGCGAAGCCGCCGCGCTCGGTGCGCAACGCGCTGCCGCGCCCGGCCGACACCTCCTTCAGATCGGCGCCCGCGCAGAAGGCCTCGCGGCCGGCGCCGGTGAGCACCACGGCGCGGATGTCGTCGTCGGCCTCGGTGGCATCGACGGCGGCTTCGAGCCCCGACGCCACGTCGCCGTTGACGGCGTTGCGCGCCTCGGGGCGGTCGATGGTGACGAGGGCGACGTGGCCAGGCAAACGTTCGACAGTCACGGCGCTCATGACACGCTCCAGTTCAAGAGATCGTCCGCACCGGCCGTCACGGTGCCACTGCAACCGACGGGGCTGCGGTCGAGGTCGGTCAGCACCTTCAGCGAAGCCGTGTCCGTGGCTTCGACGCGCGCCATGAGCCGTTCGCCGGCCGGCGTGCGCGCGATCACGATGCCCTGCGAGGGCTGGCCGTCGCGGCCGTAGACCACGGTGAAGGTCTCCAGCGTGGCGGCGCCCGCGTACTGCAGCACCAGCGGCGGCACCGGCCCGCGCCGCGCATCGGCGGCGGCCTGCACGTCGTAGTCGGGCTTCGGAAGCCCCTGCGGCGGCGGGCTGGAGCCCAGCACCAGCGCGTGGTGCTTGGTGACGTACTCGCCCTGTCCGTAGAGCAGCGCGGCCTTGCCCTTCGGCGCGGCGCGCAGTGCGCGCACCAGGCCGGCGGCGGCGTGCGTCATGTAGTCGTTGAGCGGCGCGCCGAAGAAGCTCAGGCCGCCGGTGGAGGTCATGCGCGCCTCGGGCGCCAGGCCCAGCGTGCGGCGCGCCATCTTGGGCACGATGGGGAAGCAGCTGTACAGCTCCAGCATCTCGAAGGCCGAGGCGTCGCCGCCGACCTGCGCGAGCACGGTTTCCATCACCAGGTCCTGCGCGTGCGAGCGGTGGTACTGGTCGCGCTGCAGGTAGTCGCGCGGTTCGCGCGCGGCGGCGCCGTCCCACACGTAGACCCAGCGGTCTTCGGGAATGCCGAGTTCGCGCGCATGGCCCACGCTGGTGAGCAGCACGGCCGCGCCCATGTTGACCAGCGGGTTGGCCACCATGTGCTTGGTGTAGGGCCAGGCGATGAGGCGGTTGGCCGCGTCGACGCGCGCGATGTCCTCGGGCGTGAAGGGCTTGCGCAGCCAGGCATAGGGGTTGGCGGCGGCCACCTCGGAGTAGCGCGCCCACAGGCGCGACGACTCGTCCTGCGCCTGGCGCGGCGTCTGGCCCCAGTGGGCGAGCGCGGCGTTCTCGTAGAAGGGGTAGATGGTGGTCGGCATGGCCGCGCCGAGCTGGATCGCCACGGGGTGGCAGATGTCGGTGCCGCGCACCAGCTTCACGCTGTCGTCGCGCGGGGTCCAGTCGAGCGGGATGCCGAGCTTGGCGGCGGCGTCGACCGTGTAGCGCGCCTCGGCGCCCGTGATGGCCGCCACCTTGCTCTCGCCGCGCGCGATGCGCAGCGCGGCCTCGTGGATGTAGCGCACCGGCGATTCGCCCCCGGTGACGCCGTAGACGCTGCGCGCCGGGCTGCAGCCCAGTCGCGCATTGAGCAGCGCGGGCGCGTCGGTGTAGGGCCACGAGTACTCGCAGACGACGTCGAGCGAGTCGAGGCCGGCCAGCAGCGCGGCGGCGCCGCTGTCCTGTGCGGCGGCGCGCATGGCGCGC
This sequence comes from Variovorax sp. FW305-3-2-15-B-LB1, assembly GCF_058787635.1. NCBI lineage: Bacteria > Pseudomonadati > Pseudomonadota > Betaproteobacteria > Burkholderiales > Comamonadaceae > Variovorax > Variovorax sp. FW305-3-2-15-B-LB1. The sequence goes on from NZ_JBYSZY010000027.1 coordinate 75,873, forward strand.
GCCATCAGCTCGATGGGTTCCAGGCCTTCGGCGGCCTCCTTGGTGCGGTGCGTGATCTCGCCGACGCCGACGATGACCGGCGTGCGGTCGTCCAGTGCTGTCATGGGTTTACTGCTGCTCTGAGAGTTGTTGCTGTTGCTGAAGCTGTGCCACGCGGCGCAGGTGCCACGCGGGCGGGCCGAACTGGCCTTCGATGAGGGTGGCGCGGCGCACGTAGTGGCCGACGGCGAGTTCTTCCGTCATGCCCATGCCACCGTGCAGCTGCACCGCGCCCTGCCCCACGGCGCGGCAGGCCTTGGCGACCGCGACCTTGGCGGAGGACACGGCGCGGGCGCGCGACGCTGCGTCGGCCCCCGCGGCCAGTGCCTCGCCCACGCTGGCGGTGAGCGCGTCGGCCTGTTCGAGTGCCATGTGCATGTCGGCGAGCCGGTGCTGCAGCACCTGGAAGCTGGAGATCGGCACGCCGAACTGCTTGCGCTGGCGCACGTAGTCGAGCGTGTCGCGCATCAGCCGGCGCAGGATGCCGATGGACTCGGCGCAGACCGCGAGCGTGGCTTCGTCGAGCGCCTGTTCGATCTGCGGCAGCGCTGCGCCTTCCTCGCCGAGCAAGGCATCGGCGTTCAGGCGCACCGCGTCGAAGGCGATGTCGGCCGCGCGGCCGCCGTCGCGTGTGCGGTAGGCGCGCAGCTGCACGCCGGGCGCGTTCTTGGGCACGACCAGCAACGACAAGCCCTTGTCGCTGCGCGCCGTGACGATGACATGGCTGGCCCACGGCGCGGCCTGCACCACGGCCTTGCGGCCGTCGAGCCGCAGCCGGCCGTCGGCCTCGCGCACGAGGGTCGTGCGCACGTCGTCGCGTGCATGGCGGCTGTGCGACTCGTCGTGCGCGAAGGCCAACACGGCCTGCCCCGCGACAACGCGCGCGAGCAGCGCATCGGACATCGCGCCCGGTTGGCGCTGCAGCAGGCCGGCGCCGATCACCAGCGTCGAAAGATACGGCTCGGCCGCGAGCGCGCCCCCCAGCGTGGGCAGCAGCGCGAGGTGCGCGGCCAGGCCGAGACCCAGCCCGCCCTGCGATTCGGGCAGGGCCGCGCCCAGCAGACCCAGGTCACTTGCCAGGCCTTGCCAGAACGGCGGCGGCGCATCGTCGGCGGCGGCCAGCGCATGAAGTCGCTGCTCGAAGCCGTGCTGGTCGTCGAGGTAGCGCGCGAGGCTGTCGCGCAGCATCGCAAGAGTGTCGTCTTGGTCGGTGAGGGTGGTCATGGCAGGCGGGCCTCAGCGGGATTGCAGCAACTGGGCCGCGATGATGTTGCGCTGCACTTCGTTGGAGCCGGCGTAGATCGACGCGGCGCGGTCGTTGAGGTAGGCCGACGTCGAGAACACCGCCTCCTCGGGCACGGCCAGCGCGCCCTGCAGGCTGTCGTCCAACGGCAGGTCGGCCGCCGCGTAGTGCGCGGCAATCTCCACGCCGAGTTCGGTCAGGCGCTGGCGCAGCTCGGAGCCCATCACCTTGCCCATCGAGGGCCGGATGCCGTGCGGCTCGCCGCGTGCCTGGGCGCGCAGCGACTGCAACTCGGTGGCCTCGACCGCATCGATGGCGCAGTCCATCTCGGCCAGGCGCAGTGCCATTTCGCGCGCCTCGTCGGCGGCGGACTCGCCTGCAGTCGCGAAGGCGCTGTCGGCCGCGGCGCGCAGCCGGCGCAGGCGCGCGCGCAGCATCGGCGCCCAGGCCCCGCCGCGCTCGTGCTGCAGCAGGTACTTGGCCACCGTCCAGCCCTGGTTCTCCTCGCCGATGAGGCCGCTGGCGGGCACGCGCACGTCGTCGAAGAACACCTGGTTGAGCTCGTGGTCGCCCGAGATGCTGATGATCGGACGGATGGTCAGGCCGGCCTGGGGGATGTCGAAGCACAGGAAGCTGATGCCCTGCTGCGCCTTGCCGCCCGAGGCCGTGCGCACAAGGCAGAACATGCGGTTGGCGTACTGCGCGTGGGTGGTCCAGATCTTGGTGCCGTTGATGACGTAGTCGTCGCCGTCACGCACCGCCTTGCATTGCAGCGAGGCCAGGTCGGAGCCCGACTGCGGCTCGGAGTAGCCCTGGCACCAATAATCTTCGCCCGAACGGATGCCGGGCAGCCAGGCCTGCTTCTGCGCCTCGGTGCCGAAGGCGATGATCACCGGCGCCACCATGCCGGGCCCCATGGGCGCGCGCGGCGGCGCGTCGGCCGCGGCCAGCTCGCTCGCGAAGAGGTAGTGCTGCATCGGCGTCCAGCCGGTGCCGCCGTGCTCCACCGGCCAGTGCGGCACGCTCCAGCCGCGCCGGGCCAGCACGCGGTGCCAGCGGTTGCCGTCGGCGTAGTCGGTGAAGATGCCGGAGCAGCGGCGCCCTGCGGCGCGCAACTCAGGCGTCAGCTCGCGCGCGAGAAAGTCGCGAACCTCGTCGCGAAACGCGGTCTCCGCCGCGCTGAGGGTCCAGGCCATGGTGTTGTCTCACAGGGTTCACACCCGGCAAGTGTGCGGCGCGCGGGCCGGCGCGGCATCGTCGGATCGGACGAACGTGGGCGCCCCACCGCGGCGGTGAGCGCTTTTTTCTTCAGTTCTTGCGTCGGGGCCCGTGCAGGGCCGGACGTTCAGGCCGCGACCGCTTCGCGTGCCGGCACCGCTTGCGTCCCGACGGGCATGTGCTGCGCCCAGTCGATGATCTCGAGCGTGCCGTCGGCATGCTCGGCCAGCGCGGTGAGGCTTTCCACCCAGTCGCCGTCGTTGCAGTACAGGATGCCGTCGATGTCGCGCATCTCGGCGTGGTGGATGTGGCCGCACACCACGCCCTGCGCGCCGCGGTTGCGGGCCTCGCGGGCCACGGCGTTCTCGAAGTCGCCCACGTAGCTCACGGCGCGCTTGACCTTGCCCTTGAGGTACTTCGAGAGCGACCAGTACGGCAGCCCCATGCGCGCGCGCAGCGAGTTGAGGTGGCGATTCAGCTTGAGCGTGAACTCGTAGAGCGAGTCGCCCACGTAGGCCAGCCACTTGGCGCACTGGATCACGCCGTCGAACAGGTCGCCGTGGATGATCCACAGCTTGCGGCCGTCGGCCGTCTCATGAATCCACTCGTCGGCCACGTCGATGCCGCCGAAGTTGTGGTTCAGGTACTTGCGGGCGAACTCGTCGTGGTTGCCCGGGATGAAGATCACGCGCGTGCCCTTGCGCGCCTTGCGCAGCAGCTTCTGGATCACGTCGTTGTGCGCCTGCGGCCAGTACCAGTGGCGCTTGAGCTGCCAGCCGTCGATGATGTCGCCGACCAGGAACAGCGTCTCGCACTCGGTGTGCTTGAGGAAGTCGAGCAGCGCCCGCGCCTGGCAGCCGGGCGTGCCCAGGTGCAGGTCGGAGATCCAGAGGGTGCGATAGCGCAGCGCCGGACGCGCCGCATCGTCGTCCTCCGGCTCGGGAGGCTGGATCGCGGTGTCGCGCCAGGCGCGAAGGAAAGCGTCGTCGCGTTGCATGGTCCGGCAGGTTCGCAGCCGCGCGTGACCGCGCGATGGCGACTCCGTGACATCCCGGTGACGCGTGGCACCGGGGCAACGCCACAATCGGACGATGCGCTCTGGCCAGATCATCGTTCTCGTGTCCCCCGTGTTCTTTTTGCTGATCGCGATCGAGTTCGCGGTCGGCCGCGCGCGCGCCCGGCGCGGCACCGGGCAGGACACCTACCGCCTGGCCGACGCCGTGAACAGCATCGGGCTGGGCATGCTGAGCCAGATCAGCGCGGTGCTCATGGGGCTCTTGCGCGTCGGCATCTACACCGCCGTGTACTCGGCCGTGGCGCTCTTTCCGCAAGAGGCGGCGCGCGAGTTCTGGACCACCTGGTACGGCTGGCTGCTGGCGCTGGTGTTCTACGACTTCTGCTACTACTGGCTGCACCGCATGGGCCACGAGTCGGCCGTACTGTGGGCCGCGCACGTGGTGCACCACCAGAGCCAGCACTACAACCTGTCGACCGCGCTGCGCCAGACCTCGAGCGGCGCGCTGCTGGGCTGGCTCTTCTACCTGCCGATGGCCGTGGCCGGCGTTCCGCCGCTGGTGTTCGTCGTGGTGGCGCTCATCGACCTGCTCTACCAGTTCTGGGTCCACACCGAACAGGTCGGCAAGCTCGGCTGGTTCGACCGCTGGTTCTGCTCGCCCTCGAACCACCGCGTGCACCACGCGGTGAACGACACGTATCTGGACCGCAACTACGGCGGCGTGCTGATCGTGTGGGACCGCCTCTTCGGCACCTTTCGCGAGGAGGACGAGCGCTGCGTGTACGGCACGCGCGGCGAGCTGAAAAGCTGGGACCCGCTGTGGGCCAACGCCGAGGTCTACTGGGCGCTCGCGAAAGATTCATGGCATGCGCGCCGCTGGTCCGACAAGCTGCGCGTGTGGTTCAAGCCGCCCGGCTGGCGCCCGGCCGACGTGGCGGCGCGCTACCCGAAGCCTGCTTTCGACATCGCGAAGGTCACGCGCTACGAGCCCGTGGTGAGCCGCGGCGTGCAGTGGTTCGCGGGCCTGCAGTTCCTCGCGCTGCTGGCCGGCGTGACGGTGTTCCTGTGGTACTCCGACGCCGTGCCGCTGCCGCAGGCCGCCGTCTGGCTGGCCGCGCTGACGGCCGGGCTGTGGGCCGTGGGCGCGGTGCTGCAGGGGCGGCTGTCGGTCACCGAGGTGCTGCTGGTCGAGGCCGCCGCGCTGGCCACGGCGAGCGCGGCCTTGGGCATCGGCTGGCTGCACTTCCTCTTCAAGCCATTGGCGCTGGCCATCGCCATCGCCTTCGCGGCCCGCCGCGCGCAACGCCAGCCCGGCGGCCTCACGCGCTTCGATGTGCTGCTGTTGACTGGCCTGGTCTTCTCGCTCGCGGGCGACGTGCTGCTGATGGGGCCGGCCAACTTCTTCGTGCCCGGGCTCGTGTGCTTCCTGCTCGCGCACCTGGCGTACATCGCGCTGTTCCGCATCGGCGTCGGGCTGTTCCCGCGCCCGCGCGCGCTGGCAGCCACCGTGCTGATCGGCGCGGGCATGTACGCCTTCCTGTGGCAGGGCGGCCTGCCGGTGGCGCTGCGCATCCCGGTCGGGTTCTATGTGGTGGTGATCGCCTGCATGGCGGCCCAGGCCATCGGGCGCGCGGCGGTGTTGCGTTCAAGCGACCCGGCCGCGCTGTGGGTGGCGTTGGGCGCCTGCTTCTTCATGCTGAGCGACGCGCTGCTGGCGATCAACCGGTTCGTGTCGCCGCTGCCGCTGGCGTCGCTGTGGGTGCTGGCGACGTACTACACGGCGCAAATGCTGATCGTGCGGCACGTCCGGCGGCCGACGGCCTGACTTGCTTCTGAAGGCACAGCCCGGCCTGCTAGTCGGCCGGGCGCCCCATCGTCGGCGGGCCGATCTCGAACGATGCCGTGTGGATGAGGCCCTGGCGGACCACGTAGACGCACACCATCTCCACGGTGCCGATCCCCTCCGGGAAGTTGCGCGTCACCACCTCGTGATCGACAACGACATGCCCCATGACCGAGCGCTGCAACAGGCGTGCATGAAGGTCAGGCTCGGCAAAGCGAATCGCGGTTCGGGCGCGCAACTCGGCGTGGCCGGCCGCCAGCAGCTTGCCTGCCAGTTCGAATTGTTTGGCGTCCTCGGCATAGGTGGCGAGCCACGCCTCGAGGTCTCTGGCGTTGTAGGCGGCCAGCTGGCGCTGCACCACGGCTTCCGGGGACGCATCGAGGGTCACGGATTCCAGCCTTCGTTCGACAGGCGTCTCAGTCCACGCAGCGCTGGATTTCGACCGTCGAATGCCGGATCTCCTCATGCATCGAAAAGCACGCCCGCACCTGGTCGGCCGTGAGCGTGGCCGAATGCGTCACCACCGTGAGCGCGCAGGCGTACGCATCGCGGCCGACGCGCCAGACGTGCAGGTCGGCCACGCGGGTTTCGGAATCGGCCAGCAGGGTCTCGACGCCTTCGCGGATTTCGGCGGTGACGGGGTGGTCCATCTCGCGGTCGAGCAGGACCTTGCCGGTTTCCTTCAGCAGGCCCTTGGCCCAGACGGCGACGAGCACGGCGCCGACGATGCCCATGGCCGGGTCGAGCCAGGACCAGCCGTAGAACCAGCCGCCCAGCAGCGCCGCGATGGCGAGCACCGAGGTGGCGGCGTCGGCCACCACGTGCAGGTAGGCGGAGCGCAGGTTGAGGTCGTGGCCGTGTGCGTGGTCGTGACCGTGGTGGTCATGACCGTGGTCGTGCCCATGGCCATGGCCATGGTGATCGTGCGAATGCCCCAGCAGCCGCGCGCAGACCAGGTTCACCACCAGGCCCAGCACCGCGATCGAGATGGCCTCGGGGTAGTGGATGGCCACGGGCGACCACAGCCGCTCCAGCGAACCCACCACCATGAGCGCGGCGACGCCGAGCAGCAGCAGCGCGCTCGCGAAGCCGCCGAGCACCTCGATCTTCCAGGTGCCGAAGGCAAAGCGCGGGTCGCGGGCGTAGCGCCGCGCGGCGGCGTAGGCAAAGGCGCTCAGGCCGATGGCCAGCGCGTGCGAACTCATGTGCCAGCCGTCGGCCAAAAGCGCCATGGAGTTGAACCACCAGCCGGCGCCGATCTCGACCACCATCATGGCGGCGGTGATCCACATCACGAGGCGGGTGCTGCGTTCGGCGGCGGCATTGCCGGCGCCGAAGTGGTGGTCGTGCTGCCAGGCGCTCAGGTCGTGGGTGTGCATGGAATTCTCTTCAGGCGCCGAACAGGTCCGAGCCGTCGGCGCGGCCCGAGGGCGGCACCACGCCCAGGTGGCGGTAGGCCGCGAGCGTGGCGATTCGCCCGCGCGGCGTGCGTTGCAGGTAGCCCTGCTGGATGAGGTAGGGCTCGATCACGTCTTCGATGGTGTCGCGCTCTTCGCCGATGCTGGCGGCCACGTTGTCCAGGCCGACCGGACCGCCGTCGAAGCGGTGGATGACGGCCTCGAGCAGCTTGCGGTCCATGAGGTCGAAGCCCTGCGGGTCGACGTCGAGCATGGCCAGCGCCTTGTGCGCGATGTCCTCGGTGATGCGGCCGTTGCCCTTGACCTCGGCGTAGTCGCGCACGCGGCGCAGCAGGCGGTTGGCGATGCGGGGCGTGCCGCGCGAACGGCGCGCGATCTCGAAGCCGCCGGCAGCGTCGGTCTCGACCTTGAGCAGGCCCGCGCTGCGGCGCACGATGAGCGCCAGCTCCTCGGGCGTGTAGAACTCCAGCCGCGCCACGATGCCGAAGCGGTCGCGCAGCGGGTTGGTCAGCATGCCGGCGCGGGTGGTGGCGCCCACCAGCGTGAAGGGCTGCAGGTCGAGCTTGATGCTGCGCGCCGCGGGGCCCTCGCCGATCATGATGTCGATCTGGTAGTCCTCCAGCGCGGGGTACAGGATTTCCTCGACGACCGGGCTCAGGCGGTGGATCTCGTCGATGAAGAGCACGTCGTTGGGCTCGAGGTTGGTCAGCAGCGCCGCCAGGTCCTTGGGCTTTTCGAGCACGGGGCCCGAGGTCTGGCGCAGGTTGACGCCCAGTTCGGCCGCGATGATGTGCGACAGCGTGGTCTTGCCCAGGCCCGGCGGGCCGAACAGCAGCACATGGTCGAGCGCCTCTTTGCGCTTGCGCGCGGCGCCGATGAAGATCTCGAGCTGCTCGCGCACCTTGGCCTGGCCGACGTACTCGTCGAGCAGCTTGGGCCGCAGGGCCCGCTCGATCGCCTCCTCGTTGGGCGAGGCGGGGGCGGCCAGCAGGTTCTTGGCGAACCAGCGGTT